>METP01000047.1:0-322 GCA_001771365.1 candidate division WOR-1 bacterium RIFCSPLOWO2_02_FULL_46_20
ATCACGTCCGGGTAGATCTTTACGACCTGAGGCAATGCGTCAAGAACATACTCAATCCCTTTCCCACGGCTCAAAAGCCCGAAAGTCAGAAGAATTGTTTTTTTTGAAAAACCTAAAGGGGGCTTTGCCTTCGAGCTGAAGCTGTAAGGAACGGAGTGGATACCATGGAGTATGACTGAAATTTTTGTTTCATCGATTCCGTAATCCTGGACCAGAATTTCTTTTGAGCGGTGGGTCATTGCAACTAAGCCGCTTGTTTTTTCAGCAATCAGGCGTACGACCTTCTGCAGTTCGGAATTTGGCGACGGGAGGACACTGTGAA
>METP01000047.1:359-1034 GCA_001771365.1 candidate division WOR-1 bacterium RIFCSPLOWO2_02_FULL_46_20
ACCAAAGAGGTAGGAGCCGTATTTCCCTCCGAAGAGCCCGAATTCATGCTGGATATTAACCAGCCTGGCATCCGCCATTTTGTTTATTTTTTCGGCCAAACGGATGTAATCCGGCTCCGACTGAGGATCGAGCTCGAGAATGACTTCGCGAGGATAATGGTAGCGTGATACCGCATCATCGTTGATCGCGGCGATCCGGGAATCAATGACATTTTCAAGCAGGTTATCGAGGGCAGCCGTAAGGTCCGCGGTAAATGTGGCGATCCCGCATTCTCGAGGCGGAAAACTGGATAAGTAAATAATCTTTAAGGTTTCTTTCACAAATAGGCGGGCGGCCTTAATTGTTTTTTTAATTCTTGCAGGAGCTCCTCCATTTCAAGAGATTTTGCGGCGATCAGTTTGTCCGCGGCCCCATAATAAATAAAAAGCCTGCCCTCTTTCAGGATCGTGCCCGTGGGAAAAACCACATTGTTGACATCCCCCTTTGTTTCCCATGGTTCGACAGGAGAAAATAAGGGCCGCTTCAAACGTCCGATGACCTTTGCGGGATTATCCAAGTCGAGGAGTGCAGCACCGG
This sequence comes from candidate division WOR-1 bacterium RIFCSPLOWO2_02_FULL_46_20, assembly GCA_001771365.1. Lineage (GTDB taxonomy): Bacteria > Margulisbacteria > WOR-1 > O2-12-FULL-45-9 > O2-12-FULL-45-9 > O2-12-FULL-45-9-A. Next base: position 937 of record METP01000047.1, read on the forward strand.
CGTGATAAATTCTTCCTTGAAGGGCGTCTTCAACACCATGATAAATTAAAAGCCAGCCCTCTTTGGTTTCAATCGGCGGACAGCCGCCGCCAATATTT
>METP01000047.1:1069-5071 GCA_001771365.1 candidate division WOR-1 bacterium RIFCSPLOWO2_02_FULL_46_20
ATGACTGCCTAAATTTCTAAGATGTTCTTTCCAATAATCTTCAGTCAGATCACTAAAATCATCAAAATAGATGACCTGGATTCCGGGCAGAACACGGTGGATCAGCGCGAACCGGCCGCCAATTTTCCTGGGAAAGATAAAAGCATCTTTCTCCCAAAGCAGGATGTCATCACCGCCTCTGTCTCTAATGTACGCGTCGAAAAAAAAATATCTTTCCCGCATCTTCTTTTTTGAATGTCCGAAAAGATCAGCCGCTTCCTTATAGGAAAGACGCGGAGAAATAATTCCATGCTTCACAAAATGGATGAGATCGGTGCTGGTCGCGTAAGCAAAAAGGGCGTTTTTCCCGTCATAAACCGTATAAAAAAAATAATAGACCCCATCCATAAAAACAACTCTTGGATCTTCAACACCCATTTTTTCATAAGCATGTTCGGGAAACAGGACGGGTTTATCGCATCGGTTGACAACCTTATTGCCCTCAAGCTGGCAGTAGCCGATCGATGAAACCATATCGCCCGACCGCACGGCCCTGTAAAACATGTGTGTAATACCGCGGGTTTCGATGCAGGCAGGGTTTAAAACCGCCTGATTCTCAAATTCGTTTTCCGAACGTTCAAGGATGATGCCTTCACTTTTGACCTGGATCATTTGACCTCATTTTTGGTTGTTTACCAACGCATTTTAACACGTGAGGTTAAGAGATGGAGATAGCGTTAAAAATGGCTCGATTATACCGTTGATCCTCGATTATGGTGTGGGACCAAATGCCCCTCTTTCATAATGACCTCCGGTTAGGTGATACAGTGTCATTCTGCGTCAAAGTATTTATCATTTTTTTGATAAGCAAATATAATTATCATTTTGCGGGAAAATATCTCTGCTAAAAGGCAAAAAAATTGGCCCCGTCTCCGGGGCCGTGAATTTTCTGTAACTCCTTGTCAATCAATGCCAAACATACTCAGCATCCTGGGAACCAGAGTCATCCCTATCCGTTTCCATCTCACAGCCCAGCGTCCGGATCAAAACCTTCAATTTTGGATGGTCGTTACTATTCATAGACTTTACCGCTACTGCTTTCCCAGAAGAGTCCATAGGTAATGCGTGCTTTCCCACGGTATTCTAGCTCTGTATACTCAATCAAAAGGTCAGAAACATTGATTTCCATGCGGCAATCTTCATGGGTAATAATTGTGATCCGATTCGATTTCTGGTCATACTCTAGTCCGTTAAACGAAAACGTGCCAATTCTTGACTTATCGATGACTTTGTACTTCTTTGCACTCGCTATTTGAAGAAGACAGCGAAGAACATCTACCTCCCCAATCTTCCAAAAAATCCTCCATTTAATGATACGAGGAGGAGAATGGTAATGAAAAATCCGACGAAAAGGAATTTCTATCATGCTTCTATCTTTATCATGCTTAATATCGTCGAGATCGAAGTACTCATCATGAAGCACATCATTGACAGCACTCAGTTTGGAAATATCTGAAATTTGAATCTTCTGCATGATCGATGTTAACGCACTCCCGAGCTCCAATTCAAACCATAACTGACACTGCGGCCCTTGGCAGGATTCTGGCGAAAGAGGCCCTTTTCCAATAAATCCGAGATTTCGCGAAAGGCAGTGGCACGGCTCACGTTCGCCATGGCAACATATTTGCGTGTCGTGAGGCCTCCCACGAACCCTCCTTTGCCGGCGTCCAGGAGCCGATTGATGATTTTCCGCTGACGTTCATTGATTTCTGTTTGATTATGATGATGCCAAAACTCAGCTTTGGCTAGAACATTCGCAATTAATTGCTCCACTCTTTCCACCGCGCGACTATAACATTCCAAATACCATTGGAGCCATTCAGTAATGTCTACACTTCGTTTCTGACATTTTTCGAGAACGGCATAATAATCATCTCTTTCTTCCATAGTTTGAGAAGAAAGACTATAGTAACGCGTTGAAAATTTTTCGTCCTGTGCCAATGCCATATCCGTCAAGGCACGGGCAATGCGGCCATTACCATCTTCAAAAGGATGGATGGTGACAAAATAAAAATGCGCCAATCCGGAACGCAAAAGCCCTTCCTCTTGAGCGAGACTCTTCTCCCACCAAGATAGAAATTGTTTCATTTCTTTCTCAATCCTATTGCCAGGAGGGGCCTCGTAATGAATTTTTTCCCTTCCAAAAGCGCCTGAAACGACTTGCATCGCATGTTCGGAACCACGCCAATTTCCCGTTCGTATCTTTCTCAAACCAGATTGTCCCGTTGGGAAAAGTGCTGCTTGCCAGCGTTTGAGTCTGGTTGTGGTCAATGGCTTATCATAATTCTGTGTCGCGTCTAAGAGAACTTCCACAAGTCCATCGACATATCGATTGGTAGGCGTCAAGCCACCCGTGGGCAATCCTAAGTGCCTTGCCACCGAGGACCTTACGGATTCTCTATTCAAACGTTCTCCTTCAATGGCGGAGGTTTTAATGGCTTCTTCAGTTAAAATATCGGCGCGAGCCTCCTGGCCAAGCTTAAAACCCAAGCTTGCCACTTTTGTTAACAGCTTTCCTTGTTCTAAACGCGCCTTGCTGATTAGAGGTAACAAGGGTTCGCTTTCCCATGTCAGTTTAGGCCAATTCTCATGCTCCCATATGTACTTCATAATCGCCTCATTACCGCCGGTTGTTCCGCCAGTACTAACCGCGGCGACTTTGATGTCGCCTGCGGTCATGTAATTGCTTCATTATATGAAGCAATTATGCTTGACAATCGCTTCACGCGCAAGGAGTATTTGCGAACCCGAAATAGCCTTTGGGGGAGATCGACTAAAGAATCAATGCTGCGGCCAGACTGGCCAGCCAGAAAAACATACAAATTATTTCATCCCGAATAGAGAGCCCATATTCCTAGCATAATCCGTTGTCCATAACTCAACCATCGGTCAGCCCAGAGTCTGAATTAAAACTTTAAGTCTCGGATCTTTAACATCATCCATGGATCTCTGAGGCACCTCTAAATCCGGTAAGTACATGGCGGATTCGTACCCGCAGGTCGCTTAACATCTGGTAAATTCAAAAAATCCTACAACGCGGTCAATAACCAATGCGACGGAGCACCGCGAGATCGGTATTGAAATACAACCGAGTTCTCTCAGAACCTATAATAGAGAAAAAAGAGGCGAAGCTAAATACACTAAGAATAACTCCGATGACTCCGATAAGAATTTTCTTTTTTGAGCGTTCAATACAGATTGTACTTGCAAAACTAATCCAACTACTCAGAAATAAGCCCGCCAAAACAATTGATTTTAAACACGCAAACAGATCCCATAGGATGGAATGAATCTCTGTTACGATAAAGAATGTAAGCATCAGAACGACTTGTGAAAGAGAACCTCTAAGACTATTAAGAAGTGCGGAAAAGAAAATGAAAATTCCCTCCATGAAGCGCGCACCAAGATACACAACGATTCCGAAGGCAATACCTGCTAAAGTCGCTTTGAGATAGTATTTAAACAGGGCAACCATAGATTCCGTCTCAACCAAGTAGGATTGCTGTGCCACCAGATAAGAAATGAAAAAATGGGAGATGGCCGAAACTGGAACAAATACGCAAAACACCATAATTAAAAAATTCGGTCTTACAAGATGAGGATATAGTCCATAGACAAAGAGAAATAAGGTTGTCCCTAAGACAACATTCATTGCAAAAAGAGTTAAAAATCGAAACTGAAGCAATTTCTGACTCACACCGTTTTGCTTTTTCTTTTTAAATTAGCGAAATGATGCCGACGCAACCGTCACTGAGGATTCCCATCAGTCTGTTTTCTGCAGAAGATTTTTAATCTTCTGTTTTAATTCAGGCAGGTCACGCTCGACGGCTCTCCAAACCACATCGGTATCAATACCAAAATAATCGTGGACCAAAATATTCCACATCCCGATGATCTTTGACCAAGCAACGTCGGGACGTTTTTCTCTAAACTCCGACGATAGAGAACGCGTTGCCTCGCCAA
>METP01000048.1:0-57223 GCA_001771365.1 candidate division WOR-1 bacterium RIFCSPLOWO2_02_FULL_46_20
TTTTGGGTTATCCCGGGTTTAAAAAACAAGGTTTTAGCATTGGAGTGGCTTTTGATAATAGTGCAAGAAAGATTGGGAAAAAAATTCAAGAAATTAAAGTCTGCAATCTCAAAGGTTTGCCGCTCGAAGTTGCCAGGAAAGAGATAAAGATTGCTTTTATCACTGTGCCTGCCGCGGCGGCGCAAGAGGTGGCCAATCTTTTGGTTGAGGCAGGAATTCGCGCTATTATCAATTTTACCCCGGCTCGAATTTGGGTGCCGCCCAAAGTTATTCTGCGCCACGTTGATCTGACCCGTGAATTAGAGGTGGCTTCGTATTACCTGGGCAAGTGAAATTTTTCCGCTAGATTGTTGTGAAGAACCTCTATTTTGGCCAAATGTGATGTTACTACTTTGGTGCTACATATCTAAAAAAGCAGTTGACAGAACGAAAGGGGATATGTTAGTATTTAATTATTGATAATGAGTATCAATATCAATAAGTAGATTGGGGTGGGTTGTTTGAATAAATAAATAAAAGCAACCTCGATTTAGTGAAATTAAACATAAAAAGGGGGTGCGGCTAAATTTGCGGCCGTTGTTTTAGGCTGAAACTAAAAATATTAAGGAGGGCAAAGTAATGTTTAGAGAGATTTTGTTCAAAGTCTTCTGTTTTTCGGCGATCTTATCAGTTTTGACCTCGGCTTCTTTTGCCGATCGGCGCTCTTATGTCTGGACATATGAATATGTCACGATGCCCCGCGGGATGGTGGAGGTCGAATATTACAATACGCTTGAATATCCCGACACGACCAACCCCAAGGTCAATACCTGGAAGCACTGGGTGGAGCTCGAGTACGGCCTGACTGACAATTGGGATGTTAGCATGTACCAGACCTTCAAGCAGACCAATACCGCGGCGGCCAACACGCTGTCGTATGACGGATTCAAACTGCGGACTCGTTACCGGCTGGGTGAAAGAGGGTCTAATCCGGTCGACATGCTATTGTATGCTGAATTGATCGAGCCAAATGATCTAAGCAAAGCCGGCGTCTTCGAAGGTAAAGTCATCCTGGCCAAAGATATCCGGATGCTGAATTTCTCCTACAATTATATTATTAAGCGGGAGTTGACCGAGGCGGCCAAGACTGAGAACGAGTTCGCGGCCGGCGCCAGCGTCGAATTACGGCCGACTTTCAAAATCGGCCTGGAGGCCAAGGGCAATTATAGTACCGGCAAGCATTACGTCGGGCCGACGATTTCCTGGGCGCAGGAAAAATTCTGGCTGAATTTTGGCGCCGTAAGAGGCTTGGGCAATGGGGCAAATGATCTGCAAACGCGCCTGCTTATTGGTATTAATATTTAGTTCAGCTTTGCTGATCTCGGGCTGTGTTCCGGATGAGGAGCAGTCGGCGGCTTATAAGCTGTACAGCGCGAAGTGCAGTTCCTGCCACCGGCTGCTCCCGCCGGAGGATTATCCGCTGGAGAAGTTCGGTGAATATATCGAAAAATACGGCAAAGAGTTGACCCCGGAGGAGAAGACCCGGCTGCTTGATGGGTTGAGAGCCTATAAAAAGTTAAAGGAAGAACAAAAATGAAGCAATATGTGTCAACGATCATAATGCTCTCTATGATCATCGCCCCGGCTCTGGCCTACCGGCCCTTCGGCACCGAAGACGCAGGTGTCGCCGGCAAAGGGGTGATCCAGTTTGAGGGAAGCTGGGATTATTTGCGCTGGAATGATGGCATGATCGAGAAGAATTATCTGTTCGTGCCGATCTACGGCGTGACCGATCAGCTGGAGCTGTCGGCGGAAATCCCGTACATGTATCATTATAACATTGGCGGTACATCCCCCAGTGGGGTCGGGGACATCAACCTGGTGGCCAAATATCTGCTGGTGGAGGAGGGGGTCAAAACTCCCGCTTTTGCACTGAAAGGGGTGGGCAAACTCGATAACGGTGATTTCAGCGCGGGACTTGGCAGCGGCGATAAGGATTGGAGCATTTTCGCGGTCGCGTCAAAAACTTTTGGGCGGGCGGTCCTGCATTCGCACGTCGGGTACACCTGGGTCGGCAAAAGCAAAGATGCGAATTTGCGCGACATTCCGCTCTTCGCGCTGGGCCTTGATTACGGCCTGACAGAACCGCTCCATCTGATCGCCGAAATTAACGGCAACCGCCATCCGGACAGCACGCAAACCGAATATCCCAGAAGCGCTCTTTTGGGGTTCACTTATAAAATATCAGAAAAGCTCATTTTTGACCTGGCCGGCAAGTGGGGGCTTTCAAACGCCAGCCCGGCCTGGGACGCGGCTTTCGGTTTTTCCGCGACGCTGTGATATCATAATAAGGAGAATATTTAATGCAAGAGTGCCACGGCAAAGTTAAGATAGATTTTTCGGGACTGAAGAAGATCTCCCTGGTCGGCAATCCCAACGTTGGCAAGAGCGTGATCTTCTCTCATCTAACAGACATTTACGTCACCGTTTCCAATTACCCAGGAACGACTGTTGAGGTTTCGCGGGGCGCCGGCACGATCGACCGCCAGAAGTTCGAAATCATCGACACGCCGGGCATGAACAATCTAATCCCGTCGTCCGAGGACGAAAAGGTGACAGTCGCGTACATTTTAACCCATAACCATCCGCGGCTGCGCAAGCTGATGTCGTTCGGCATCGCGCCGGGAGTAAAAATCCGCCAAACTGGCCGCATATCCCGGCGTGTCCCGGCCGCAAATTCCTGCTTGACAAAAGTTTAACATACTTTATAATATGACTAAATTAGTCGTAAATAGCAGTGAAGGGGGAATTATGAATGTTTTGTCGCTGGCCCTGTATCTTAGGATTTTTTACGCCGCGCTAGTTTTGATCGTTGTCTCCCTGATGGTTTTTTATGTCAGGGGCCTGACCACAAAAGGCGAAACATCGGGACGGCTCAAAGCCGTATTTTACGGTTGGCTCGGTTTTCTTGTCGCCGTCGCCATTCTTTTTCATCTTCTAACCGCCTGGCAGATACCCTGGGTGCGCTGGGAGATCAAACGGGCTGAAATCGTCCCCAACCGGGAATTCGCGCTCAACGCCAAACAACACCGGTTTACTTTGCCGGCCGGCGGCTTGAAAGTTCGTCAGGGTGAGGTGGTCAAATTTAAGGTCACTTCCTCTGACCTGACCTATGGCTTTGGCGTTTTTCATGAGAGCGGGGCGATGGAATTCCAGATGCAGGTCCTGCCCGGGCATTCTAACGAGATCATCTGGATTTTTAAGGATCCCGGTAAATATTCAATTCGCTCGACCGAATATGCCGGACCGGAAACCGAGCAAATGTACCTGAAAGATTCCATAACCGTTCTGTCGGGGGAGGAAAAATAAATGATTTCACTTAAAGAATTAAATCCTTTGCAGAAAGTCACCCTCCGTTTTGTGGTTATCGCGCTGTTATTCTACGGCCTGACTGTGATCGAAGGGATGATGATGCGCGCCGTTCAGGTCAATATTCCCTTGCTGGAAGCTGAACATTTTTTTGCGGTCCTAAACGCCCATCCCATTGTGGGGATCTTTGGCTACAGCTTCATGCTGGTCATGGGGGCGTTTTACTTTCTGGTGCCGACGTTCACGAAAAAAGAGCTCTACAGCGTCTTCCTGGCCGAGCTCAACTGGCTGGTCATGGCAGCCGGGACGGGCATCGTTTGGCTAAGCAGTTTTATTTTCCACTACAGCGCCCTTTACACTAATTACTGGCCCCTGCCGGTCATTGGCTCGACCGGCGTAAGCCTCGGGCTTTACGCTCTCGGCATCCTTTTGATCATGATTGGTATCCTCATCTTTTGTTTCAATCTTTTCGCGACCGTCTTTCATCGCGAGCCGGGTGACAAGCCGCTTTCGACCCTTATCATTTCCGCTTTCGGTCTGGACGGCTTCGTTAATATATTCAACCGTTTCCGTGGCCGGCCGGATAAAGTTGTTGAGCCGGATGTGCCGCTGCCGATCGTGGCCATCTTTCGCGGGACGATCGATACCGTGCTCGACGCTCTGGTCCTGGGCTCGGTCGCGATCGTTTTCCTGGTCTACGCCTTTTTTAAGCTGAAGGGCGCTACTCTCCCCACAACCTGGCTTGATCCGCTCATTTATAAGAATCTTTACTGGTGGGGGCTCGATCTGATCGCCGATGGCCTTGTTTTGATTTATGTGGCTGGCACCTGGTATCTCCTGGCCATGATCATCACCGGCCGGCAGATCTTTATGCAGAATTTCGCGCGGGCGGCGCTTTTTGTCGAGCTGGTCGTTTCCTGGTTCGTCTGGAGCCATCATCTCCTCTCCGACCAGACCCAGCCGGTCATGATGAGGATCTTTTCCGGCGAAATGATCACCGCTTTTGAACTGGTTACCTCCGGCATCGCCGTTTTCCTGACGCTGGCTACCCTCTGGCAGGCGCGGCCGCTCAAAATGACCATGCCGTTAAAATTTTTATTGGGCGGCATCGTTGGCTTTGGCCTGGGCGTGCCGGCCGGCATTCTGCAGGCTGATCTTGGCATGAATCGTATTCTTCACAATACCCAGTGGGTGATAGGGGCGCACGCGCACATGCAGATTTTGGTCGGGCTCTCCTGCACTCTTTTTGCCGCGCTGTACGCGATCTTCCCGATGGTGACGAAGAGAGAAGTGAAGAGCGAATTCTTGTCGAATGTCCATTTCTGGTGCCAGATGGTCGGCGGCATCGGCATGTCGGTCGCCATGGGGTTTGCCGGCTTGAATGGAATGCTCCGGCGGACGCTTTATATGGGTGACCCGACTTATCTCCAAGAGATGTACTTCGCGGCTTTCTTCGGGACTATTTTAGCCATAGGATACTTGGTGATGATGTACAATTTGATTTCCACTATCGGGATCCCATCATTGATATCTTTGTTCATCAGGCTGCCGTGGTCAAAAACGCAAAGTAATATCGCCTCGTAAAACCCTCTTGACAAAATTACTTAATCTGGTATAATAAATACCAGATTAAGCTTATGAAACTAACCCTAGCGGCGGAAAACTCAATTATGATCCTCTACTTCCTGACCAGGGAAGGAAAGAGATTGACGGTGGCCGAGCTGTCGCAAAAACTCGGCACCCCGGCCAACCACATATACAAGCTGGTTCAGTCCCTGGTGCGCGGGGGATACGTGCGATCCTTTCAGGGAAAAGTAGGCGGGGTGGAGCTTGCCGCTAATCCCCATAAAGTTACGCTCAGCGAGATAATCGAACATTTGGAAGGCCCGATCAATCTCTCAAACTGCATTTTCCGCGAGAAAAATTGCATCTTTATCAAGAATTGCGTTTTGAAAGGCAAGCTGGCTGCAGCGGCGCAAAAATTGGTTGCGGTGCTGCGGCGGACCACAGTGCAGGATCTGGTTAACGAAAAATGAGATTTAAAAAACAAAGGGGTGAAGCAAATGGTAGAAGAAGATATTAAAAGCAGAATTATTCAATCTCTTGAGGGGATAAGGCCGGCTTTACAGTTTGATGGCGGTGACGTAGAATTGGTGGTGGTGGATGAGGTGGAAAAATCCGTCACAGTTCGGTTGCGGGGGGCCTGTGCGTGTTGTCCGGGCGCCCAGGCCACTTTGGAATACGGAGTAGCCAGGGCGATCAGGCAAGCGGTCCCGGAGATCAAAGAAGTAAAAGCGGTTATTTAAAATAGAATAATATATAAGAGGAGATTTATTATGTTGCCGACAGAAAAATTGGAACAGGAACACGATGTTATTTTGAAGATGCTCAAAGTCATCCAGGCCGTATCCGGGAAAATTGAAGAAATCGATCAAAAAACCTTGAAGGATATTATTGATTTCATCCGTACCTTTGCGGATCACTGTCACCATGCCAAAGAGGAAAAAATTCTATATGTTGAAGCGGAGAAACATGGTATCCCTAATGAGGGAGGGCCGATCGGAATGATGCTGGTCGAACATGATCAGGGGAGGGGTTATGTAAAAATGATGGATGAGGCTTTGCAGAAGGTTGGGAAAGGAGACAAAAAAGCGGCAAAACAATATAAAGAAAACGCCCTTCAATTCGTCGATCTGCTTGAACAGCACATCGGTAAGGAAAATCAGATTCTTTATCCAATGATTAATATGCATCTCCCGGAAAAGCTGCAAAAGGTTATTTCTGATAGGTTTGAAAAGATGGAGAAAGAAGAAGTGGGGGAGGGAGTGCATCATAAGTATCACGCTTTGGTCGAGGAGATGGAGGTTAAGTTTTTGAAATAGGAGGAGAGAGAAGTCAACCCAAAAACTCTGAACGACATCACGCCTTGACATAAACCTTACAAAGTTTATAATATTTATTGGAGTCGGGAATAAAAAAAAGAAATAAGGGGGAAACAAAGGAATAATTTGTTTTTTATGCAGCCAAAAGGGGAGAGTAAAATAACTAAGCCAAAAATACTAATAATAGATGATGATGATGATTTAGTTGCGGCTATGAAGATGGTTTTGGAACATAATTCATACCAGGTTGTGTCGGCCTCTTCCGGGACCGAAGGGCTAATAAAAGCCAAGAACGGAAACCCTGATTTGGTTATTTTGGATGTAATGATGGAAACAAGTGACAGTGGTTTTGAAGTGGCGCGCAAGATAAGGGGAGAAGCGGGCATAGCAAAGGTGCCGATCTTAATGGTGACGGCGATCAAGGAAAAAACCGGTTTTGATTTTAGTAAAGAGGCGGGAGACAAGGCTTGGCTGCCGGTTGATAATTATTTGGAAAAGCCTATTCGTCCAGATGAGCTCGTGTCTAAGGTTGCCAAATTATTGAATAAATGAGTAGGGATATGCTATGATAAGTTTAGTGAAAAAGTTATTAGCAATATTAATAATATCCTTAACAGTATTTAGCTGCAATGCAGCGTTGGCTAATTGTTGCGGTACAGCTTCTTCCTGTTGTGAGGGCAATCAGGCTTCCTGTCAGATTTCTCTGCCCGAAACGGCGGCAAGTTCCTTTAATCTAGAAGTTAAGCCTACGGTCTCAATTGCCTTTTTGCCTGCGATTAATGAACAACTTGAATTGGTCGATAATCTTAGAAAAACTGTCAGATTTTGTGATCTTCCGCCTCCGTTCCATCTTTTTGTTAACTTAACTAGTCAAATCCACGCTCCACCCGTTGCGTAATCTTCCTGTTTCTACTTCATAAAGATTGGTTGAAAACTTGCGTGCGTAGTGTTATTCTTTCAGAAGGCAATAAAAAGGAAATCAAAGAATTAATTAATTTTTGGAGAATATAAATGAAAAGATTTGGTGTTATTTTGTTGCTGGGCTTTTGGCTGTTGGGATTTGTTAAGCCGGTGTTCGCGCTGACGCTTGACGAAGCGGTCAGCCAGGCCAGGGAACACAATTCCGACCTCCTCTTTGCTCAAAAACAATGGGAATCAATAAGGGCAAAGGTTCCTCAAACTATTAGCCTGGCCGATCCCCGCGTCGGCGTGGAGTATGAACAAATTCCGTCTGGTTCGCGCAATCTCGAAGAGGGGATGAAAATGTATTCTTTTGAGCAAATGGTCATGTTTCCCGGAAAAATTTATGCCGAATGGCAGATGAGCGGAAAAGAAGCCGAAATGTTTTTCGCTCGCTACCAAGCGAAATTGAGAGAAATCATCAGCCAGGCCAAGGCCGCTTATTATGACTTATATTTGACTGATCGCTCAATTGCCGTTATGAATGAAGTTGCCGGTTTGTTGGATAAAATTAAAAAGAGCGCCCAGGCAAAATATATGGTTGGGAGTGTTATGCAGATGGATGTCCTGCAGGCGAACATCGAATATCAATTAGTCAGCAATGACTTGCTGACCATGCGGCAGGAAAGAGGGGTTAAAGAAGCAAAATTAAAGGTGTTGCTTAGCCGAACAGATCATTCAACGATTGAAGTTGATCAGGATTTTTCTTTGCCCGCGACGATTGAGTCAGTGGAAAGATTAGAGAAAACGGCCAGCGCCAATCGGCCCGAATTGCTGGCCATGAAAGCCGAGCTGGAGATGAAGGATGCCGCCCACTTAAAATCAAAAATGGATTATTTTCCTGACACAATGCTGGGTGTCAAAAAACGGGTTGGAGATGGCTGGGATGCCATGTTCTCTTTTTCCCTTCCTCTATATTTCTGGAAACAAAGTTATGGGGTCAGTTCAATTGGGCTTGAACGCGAAGCCGCCAAGGCCGCTTTCTCTAACATGGAAAACATGACGCTCTGGGAAGTTAAAGAAGCTTATATTGCGGCGGACGCCGCGCGGCGAACTTATTTGCTTTACCAGGATAAAATTATTACTCAAAGCGAGCAAACCCTGAAGGCGGCTTTAAAAGCTTACCAGACCGGGACGGTCGATTTTCAGGCGCTTTTACTGGCAGAGAGAATGTATAAAGAAGCCAAGCTTAAGCTGTATGAGAACCAGGCGAACTATGGAAAGGCTCTGGCGGGGCTGGAGAGAATTATTGGCAAGGGGGTAAATTGAAATGAAAAATCAGAAATCCGAATCCTCACCCCGTCCCTCGACTCGCTTCGCTCGCTCGGGACACCCCTCTCCATCGAAGATGGAGAGGGGAATGAATTCTCCGCCGCAGGCGGAGAAGAAAGGGGTGAGGTGGGTTATTTTGCTTTGGGTTTTGGTCATTTTTGTTGCCGGCTGCGCCCCAACCCGGAAGACAGGTCATGAAGGCCATGAGCCGGGTAAGAAGATATTGTTTTACCGTAATCCGATGAATCCGCAAATTACTTCACCCGTGTTCATGAAAGATTCAATGGGGATGGATTACGTGCCGGTTTATGAACAGGCCAAAGGAGCGGCAGAAGGTGAAATATCTATCAGTTCTGATGAGCAGAAGCTCATCGGAGTTAAAACCGAACGAGTGGGGCGGCGCCAACTTTATAAAGAGATTCGCACAGTTGGGACGGTGGCTTATGACCCGGAGCTTTACGTGGCGCAGGAGGAATATCTTGGCGCGCTTGGTTTGAGCGATGAAGCGCTTATTGAATCCGGCCAAAAAAGATTAATGATATTGGGTTTGAATGATGAGCAGATCGGTAGGTTGCAGAAAGAGGGTAAAGCGCAGGAGAATCTTATTCTGCCTGAAGAAGAGACCTGGGTTTATATCACGATCTATGAGAATGAACTGGGCTTGGTTAAGGCGGGCACACCGGTGGAAATTGACACGATTGCTTTCCCGGGTGAGGCCTTTTATGGGAAAATCGCGGCGGTTTCTCCGGTGCTGGATCCCATGACCAGATCAGCAAAAGCCAGAGCGGAAGTTCAAAATCCCGGCCAAAAATTAAAGCCGAATATGTACGCCAACGTGAAGATCAAGATTGATCTGGGCAGCCGGTTAGCGGTTGATGAAGAAGCGGTTATTAATACCGGTAAGCGAACCCTGGTGGTGGTGGCCAAAGGTTCCGGCAATTATCTTAGCCGCGAGGTGAAGTTGGGACAGAAAGCTGATGGTTATTATGAAGTTTTGGGCGGGTTGAAAGAAGGAGAGATGGCCGTAACCACTGGTAATTTTCTAATCGATTCGGAATCACGCTTAAAGTCTACTAGTGGTGGCGAACATCAGCATTAAATAATGACGAAGCTAGTCGAATACATAATTGAGTTTTGCGCGAAGAACCGGCTGATAGTCCTTATCCTGGTCGGCGCTCTGACGCTGGGAGGGTTCTTTGCCCTGCGCCGCGTTCCCTTGGACGCTCTGCCGGACCTTTCTGACACGCAAGTTATTGTCTATTCCCAGTGGGACCGGTCCCCGGACATTATCGAGGACCAGGTAACTTACCCGATCATCACTTCACTCCTGGGCGCTCCCAAAGTCAAAGCGATCCGCGGGTTTTCTGACTTTGGCTTTTCCTATGTTTATGTAATCTTTGAAGATGGGACCGACATCTACTGGGCGCGCTCCCGCACCCTGGAATATTTAAACAAGATCGTTCCACTCCTTCCGGCGGGGGTCAAGACCGAATTAGGTCCGGATGCCACGGGCGTTGGTTGGATCTTCCAGTACGCATTAGTTGATGAAACCGGCCAACATTCATTGGCTGATCTGCGCAGTTTCGAGGACTGGTACTTGCGCTATTATTTGCAATCCGTTCCCGGGGTGGCGGAGGTGGCTTCAGTCGGTGGTTTTGTCCGCCAGTATCAGGTCAATGTTGATCCTAGCGCTTTGCAAGCGTATAACATTCCCCTGATGCAGGTGGTTGAAAATATCCGTAAAAGCAACAATGATGTTGGCGGAAGATTGGTTGAATGGAGCGGGATAGAATATATGGTGCGGGGCCGCGGCTACATCAAAACCACGCAGGATATTGAAAAAATCGTCGTGGGCTCCGGCATGAATGGGGCGCCGGTCACGATTGGACAGCTTGGCCAGGTTACTTTGGGGCCGGAGATGAGGCGAGGCATTGCTGAACTCAACGGCCAAGGGGAAGTGGCTGGCGGCATTGTGGTTATGCGCCACAAAGAGAACGCGCTGGATGTCATTAAGCGGATCAAGGCCAAGCTCAAAGAGATCGAACCCGGGTTGCCTAAAGGGGTAAAGATCGTAACCACTTATGACCGCTCCGACTTGATCGAAGCCTCCATTGGTACCGTCCGCGACGCGCTTGTCCAGGAATTAATTATTGTCAGCTTAATGCTGATTTTCTTTTTATGGCATCTCCCTTCGGCCCTGATCCCTATCATCGGGTTGCCCATCGCGGTGCTGATCGCCTTCATTCCCATGAACTGGATGGGACTAACATCAAATATTATGTCGCTGGGCGGAATTGTGGTCGCCATCGGCGACATGGTGGACGCTTCGATCGTGCTGGTCGAGAATGTCCATAAAAGATTGGATGAATGGGCGAAGGGTTTGCGGAAAGGAACTCGTGAAAGCATTATGATCGGCGCGATGAAAGAGGTCGGCCCGCCGATCTTTACTTCACTCTTGGTTATGGCGATCGCTTTTATGCCGGTTTTTATGCTCGAGGCGCAGGAAGGGCGCCTTTTTAAGCCTCTGGCTTTCACCAAAAATTATTCTATTTTCTTTGCGGCGCTGCTGGCGATAACCTTGATTCCGGCGCTGATCATGATCTTTGTCCGCGGGAAGATAATCTCCGAAGATAAACATCCGGTCAGTCAATTTTTGATCCGGCTTTATCGTCCAGTTGCCCTCTGGTCGATCAAGCACCGGAATCTGGTGGTAATAGGAGCGCTGGCCGGCATTCTGATAACCGTGCCGATATTTTTAAAAATGGGTTCGGAATTTATGCCTCCTCTTTATGAGGGGAGCATTCTTTATATGCCGACGACACTGCCGGGGTTGTCGGTGACCGAAGCCTCCAGGCTGCTGCAGATTCAAGATAAGGTCTTAAAGTCTTTCCCTGAAGTGAATAGCGTTTTTGGCAAGGCGGGGAGGGCCGCGACATCGACAGACCCAGCTCCTTTCTCCATGATGGAGACAACGGTGATCTTAAAAGATAAAAAACTTTGGCGCCGCGGGATGACCTACGAAAAACTTGTCGACGAAATGGATAAAAAAATGAAAATTCCGGGAGTATCTAACGCCTGGACCATGCCCATCAAAGCCAGGAACGACATGTTGACGACTGGAGTGCGCACGCCAGTGGGTATCAAGGTCTATGGTTCCAATCTTGAAGAAATTGAACGCCTTGGTATGCAGCTGGAACAGGTTTTGAAAGAGGTCCCCGGAACGCGCAATGTCTTTGCGGAACGCGTGGCGGGCGGCTATTTCGTGGATTTTGATCTTAAGCGCGATCAGTTAGCGCGCTACGGCTTGACGGTTGACGACGCCAACATGATCGTTATGTCGGCTATCGGCGGTGAAAATGTTTCAACCGTCATCGCCGGCCGGGAGCGTTATCCGATCAACGTCCGCTACGCCCGGGAACTGCGGGGTGAGATCGACGATTTGAGGCGGGTGTTGGTCCCCGTCATGAACGGGGCGCAAATCCCGATTTCCGAGATCGCGGACATTAATATCCGTTATGGCCCCGCTATGATCCGGGACGAGAACGGACTGCTGGCCGGTTATGTTTATGTGGATATTGTCGGCCGCGACGTCGGGGGATATGTTAATGATGCCAAGAGAGCGGTGAGAGATAAAGTGAAATTACCTACAGGATATTCACTGGCCTGGTCCGGCCAGTATGAGTCGATGCAAAGGGTCGCTGACCGATTGAAACTCTTTGTCCCTTTAACTCTTTTCGTCATTTTCATCTTGTATTTCTTTACATTCGGCTCCATCATTGAAACCCTGATTATTATGCTTTCGGTCCCTTTTGCCCTGGTTGGCGGCATCTGGTATATATATCTCTTGGGATACAATATGAGCATTGCGGTTTGGGTGGGGTTGATTGCCCTGGCGGGGGTGGCGGCGGAGACCGGCTCGATTATGATTGTTTACCTTGATGAATCGTACGCCAGGCGTAAAGCAGAAGGAAAAATGAACAATCTGGCCGACCTTTACGAGGCGGTAATGGAGGGCGCTGTCCAGCGCCTGCGGCCGAAGCTGATGACGGTGGGGGCTAATATCTTCGGACTTATGCCGGTGATGCTGGCTGTGGGGATCGGTTCGGACGTGATGAAACGGATCGCCGCGCCGCTGATCGGCGGGCTGGTCTCCTCGACGATCTTGACGTTGGTCGTCCTGCCGGCGATCTATACCATCTGGAAAAACAAAACTGAAGTGCGAGGAGGTGAAGAATGAGAAATTTGCTTATTATTTTAATAGCGGGAATATTGTTGAGCGGATTAGCCTGGTACTTTATTGGTGGACACACAAACCAGCCGGCAACCATGCAAACGCAAAGTGAAATGTCTGGAGCGGCCGGGTCAGCAGGGACTGTAACCTGTCCGGTTACCGGGGGAAAAATTGAAGCGGCTAAGGCCTATGCCAAAACTGTTTATAAGGGGAAAACCTATTATTTCTGCTGTGCCGGCTGTCCGGAAGAGTTTAAGAAAAACCCGGAGAAATACGCTAAATGAAGGGGAATTAAGAAATGAAAAAAACTATTTGCGGGATATTTATTGCGTTGCTCATGACCGCGGCCGGCTGGGCGGTGGATGTGACCAGAGAAGTTTCAATTATTGCCAGGCAATTTAACTTTCTGCCGGGTAAAATTGAAGTTGTCAAAGGGGTCCCCGTGAGGCTTTACCTGACAAGCTTGGATGTTACCCATGGCCTCTATATCGATAAGTTTAAGATCAACCAGAAAATGGAAAAGGGTAAACTAACAGTTGTGGATTTTATCCCCGACGAAGCCGGGGAATATGAATTTAAATGTTCAAATTTCTGCGGGCTCGGGCATGGCGGTATGAAGGGAGAACTGGTGGTGATTGAGCCGATGTCAGCAATGCCTAAAATGCCGGGGATGGAGGAAATGCAGCACAATATGCCAATGCATCATTGAAGCTGGTGAATAGAAAAGAGGGGATAATACGTGATTGAAATGTTTCATGATATTATTGGGTGGACGACTTTTGTTTTGAATATAATTGGCGCGCTCATTACGATTTGGGGGATTCTTTTAGCATTGCTTGAGTTTTTAGGAAAGGAGATTTTTAACCGCAAAGAAGCGATTGAGCTGAATGAAACCATTCGCTTGAAGCTGGGCAGTTATTTGGTACTGGCTCTTGAATTTTTTATTGCCAGCGATATCATAAAGACGGTAATTACTCCTACCTGGGAAAGCTTGGGAATTTTAGGGGTGATCGTTGCGGTAAGGACGGTGTTAAGTTATTTCTTGACTAAAGAACTGGAAAAGAAGCATTAAGAAAGGAATAAAAAAGTGAAACATTTGTTAATATCAACCAGAAAATTGAGAAAGGGAAAATGGGGCGAGAGGTGACTACCCACCCCACCGCTTGTGGTGGGGAGTTAGGTAATTGAGAAGCAGTAAACAAAAATGATTAGCGCTAAGCTCGTTTCTTTGCTGATTTTCGTTTCGGCCTACGCCTTGTTCGTTTTCTTTCCCAGGAAAAGGATGCAGGTCGCTGTCATTGGGGCGGCGGCGTTGATTTTGACCGGGGTCCTTTCTGTCCCGGAAGCATTTTTAGCGATAAATTGGAATGTCATGGGGATCTTTGTGGGGACACTGGTGGTGGCGGATATTTTTATGGTCAGCCGTGTTCCGGCGTATCTGGCGGAAATCATTGTGGACCGGGCCAGGAATACCGCTTGGGCGGTTTTACTGATCTGCGTTCTGACCGGGTTTATTTCCGCTTTTGTTGAGAACGTGGCCACGGTTCTAATTGTCGCCCCCATTGCTTTCGCGCTGGCAAAAAAACTTAAAATTAATCCCACCGCCATGATGATCGGGATCGCCGTTTCCAGCAATCTGCAGGGAGTTGCCACCTTAATCGGCGATCCTCCGAGCATGCTTTTGGGCGGATTTGCTAAAATGAATTTTATGGATTTCTTCTTTTATCAGGGCAGGCCCAGCATTTTCTTTGCCGTGGAACTGGGCGCGATCTGCTCGTTTCTGGTTTTATATTTTATCTATCGGAAACACCGGGAAAAGACGCAACTCCTGCGGGTGGAGAAAGTGAAATCCTGGATCCCCACCATCATTCTGGTCAGCTTAATCTTTTTGCTGGCGCTGAGTTCATTCATAGACACGGGGTTTTCTTATACTGCCGGGCTGCTCTGTATGATATTCGGCGGAATTTCTCTGGTCTGGGCGAAGGCGCACAGCAATAAGTCTCTCTTCGAGAGTCTGAAACCGCTGGATTGGGAAACGACGCTTTTCCTGATGGGAGTCTTTATTCTGGTCGGAAGCATTACTTCAACGGGCTGGATTGCGGTGATTTCTGACTTACTGGCCGGGATGGTCGGAGGGAACATCTTTTTCGGCTATATAACAATCGTTTTTATTTCAATTATTCTTTCGGCTTTTATTGACAATGTTCCCTTTCTGGTCGCCATGCTGCCGGTGGCAATGTCGATGTCGGAAAAATTGAGCGTTAGTCCATCTCTTTTCCTGTTTGGTTTGCTCATCGGGGCCAGCCTGGGCGGGAACATTACTCCGATTGGCGCATCGGCCAACATCGTTGCCTGCGGTTTACTGAAAAAAGAAGGTTACGAAGTTAAATTCGGGGAATTTGCTAAAATCGGCCTCCCTTTCACGCTGGTCGCGGTCGTCGCGGCCTCTTCATTTATCTGGTTTGTCTGGGGAGTCAGATGAAATTTTCGATTAAAGTTCAATATGGTTTGCAGGCCATGTTGGATTTGGCGATAAAGTTTGGAGCCGGGCCGGTGCAAATAGCTGAAATTGCTAAAAACCAAAAGATTCCGGTTCGTTACCTCGAGCAGCTTATGCTTATTTTGAAGCGGAGGGGGCTGGTGGTCAGCTCACGAGGTAAGCATGGGGGCTATACAATAGTAAAGCATCCCAGTGATATTACGGTTCTGGAAATTATTGAAACTTTTGACGGGCCAATTGAGTTAACCAGCAAAAAGATGAAGATTATCCCCTTTTTGTATGAGATCTTTGAGAATATTCAAAAAGATATTAATAAAGATTTGGCCGGCCTAACTTTAGAGGACCTGGTTTTTAAGAAAAGACAGAAAGAACGCTCTTATATTTACAATATTTAAAGATCGAAAAACCATGGAAGTGGCTTTTGATCCTGAAAAATGCACCGCTTGTGAGCTATGTGTTAGAGCCTGTCCGCCGCGTGCGATCGAGGTACATTTTTAGTAAATAGCGCAACTTTTCGCCTGCTTATTACGATAATATACCTGGAGGATTGCCATGAGCAACAAGGTACGGATTATTATTCTAATAGCCATTTTTATGCTTCTGCTTTCCCTGTCGTCTTCGACCAGGGAAACCGGTTTATCTAAGTATATTATAGTGAGCAAAGGTACGGTTATGGCTACTGCTTACAACTCTATGGTTGGCCAGACAGACAGCACCCCCTGGATTACAGCTTCAGGGACCAGATGCCGCGAAGGGGTGGTAGCTGCAAATCACTTACCTATTGGCACGAAAATATTAATTGCAGGCTTTGGCAATAAGGTTTTTGTTGTTGAGGATAGAATGAACCAGAGATATAAGAAGCGCATTGATATTTGGATGAAAAGTTATAATAAAGCCCGCCAGTTTGGCAAACGCGAAATTACCTATTACGTGTTAAAGACCTAGTCCTCTTGCTTCTTTTTTTCTCTTCTAGTATTATAGGGATATGTTACACAAGCTAAGTAAACTGCGCAGCCTCCTCGGAGAGTATAAAAAAACCTTGATCGCCTTTTCCGGTGGGGTGGACAGCACCTTCCTACTTAAAGTTGCCAGGGATACGCTTGGTGAAAATGTTCTGGCTGTTATTGCTGAATCCCCAACCTATCCCTCCGCTGAGGTGGCCTGGGCAAAGAAAATAAGTTTGGAGTTGGGAGTTCGGAGTTTGGTTATTCAGACAGACGAATTTTCTGACGCTAATTTTGTAAATAACCCTAAAGAACGCTGCTATTATTGTAAAGAGGAACTGTTTTCAAAACTCCTTGAAATCGCCAAAGCAAACAACCTCAATTATGTTTTAGACGGGTCAAACGCCGACGATAAGTCTGATTATCGGCCTGGGACGCAAGCGAAGAATGAATTAGGAATAAAAAGCCCTCTCCAGGAAATAGGTTTTACCAAAGATGAGATAAGAGCTTGTTCTAAGGATCTTGGTTTGCCTACCTGGGACAAACCATCTTATGCGTGTTTAGCTTCGAGAATTCCTTATGGAACTAAAATAACGGAGGCTATCTTGAAACAGGTGGGAGAAGGGGAGAAGTTTTTAAGAGCCCTGGGTTTTAGCCAATTAAGAGTGAGACATCACGGGCCGGTGGCGCGCATTGAAGTAGAGCCAGAGGCTATTGCCGATGTTTTGGCTGGTGACACGCGTGATAAAATCACGCGAAAGTTTGAATCTTTGGGTTATACGTATGTATCTTTAGACCTAAAGGGTTATCGCACCGGCAGTATGAACGAAGTAATAATCTCTAACGACTCGAATTTATAATTCTATATCTCTAACCCCTCTCTAACTTTCTTCAACTAATCTAAAACAGTTAGTGTTGTTTGAAGTAATAATAGTAGTTGACAAAATCTGTCAAGTATATTATGATGGTAGCATGAAGTTATCAACCAGGGGAAGATACGCGGCGTCAGCCATGTTTGATATGGCTTGTTATGCCGGAGGAGAGCCTATAACCGCCGCGGTAATTGCCGAAAGACAAAAAATATCTTTAACTTATCTTGAGCAGTTGCTGAATAGATTGAGGAAGAGCGGATTGGTTGAAACGGTGAGGGGGCCGTCCGGCGGATATCTGCTGGCCAGGAAGCCGTCACAGATCAGTATTGGAGATGTTGTGAGAGCGGCTGATGGTCCCATTGCTTTGGCTGATTGTGTTGGTAAAGCAACCCATTGTCACAAAAGCGGTTGTTGCTCAACACGTTCTCTGTGGAAAACGTTAAGTAATAAAGTTTCCAAAGTTTTGGACTCAACAACTCTGGCAGATCTTTGTAAGGAGGCGAAAAGATGAAAAGAATATACCTTGATTACGCAGCCACGACCCCGACTCATTCGGATGTCTTTGCCGCTATGGAGCCATATTTTGGGGAAAAATTTGGTAATCCTTCCAGCATTCACTCCTTTGGCAGAGAAACCCGCTCGGCGGTAGAAAAAGCCAGGGAACAAGTGGCCGCCTTGATTTCTGCCAAACCAGAAGAAATAGTTTTTACCTCCGGCGGCACAGAATCAAATAACTTTGCTTTAAACGGCATAGCCGAAATTAATAAAACAAAAGGGAATCATCTTATTACTTCACGGATTGAGCATCCGGCAGTTTTGGAGCCTTGCCAGCACCTGGAAAAACAGGGTTTTGTCGTTACCTATCTACCCGTGGATAAAGATGGCTTGATTAATTCGGATGATGTAAAAAAAGCGATTACTGATAAGACGATTCTTGTGTCGATTATGATGGCTAATAATGAGATTGGCGTGATAGAGCCCATTGAGGAGATCAATCGGGTAATTAAGGATAAACTTGAGAAGCAGGGGCAGAAGATTTATTTTCACGTTGACGCGGTGCAGGCCTTTGGCGCGATTCCGATTGATGTCAACAAGCTTGGAATGGATTTACTGTCCTGTTCCGGGCATAAGCTTTACGGGCCAAAGGGTGTCGGGGCTTTATATATAAGAAAAGGGACCCGTATTGCCGCTTTTATGCGCGGCGGACATCAAGAAAAGAATCGGCGCGCTTCTACTGAGAATGTTCCTGGCCTTGTCGGGTTTGGCAAAGCTTGCGAGCTGGCTTTGCGGGAGTTAGATTCAAGAGTAGAACATTTAACTGGTTTACGCGATAAGTTAATCAAAGGTTTGCTGGACAAAATTCCTGAGACACAATTGAATGGACACCCGACCAGGCGTTTACCTAATAATGTGAATGTTTCTGTTAGATATATTGAAGGCGAATCTATGCTTTTGAACCTGGACATGGAGGGCATAGCTGCCTCAACCGGTTCTGCTTGCACTTCAGGCACACTTGATCCTTCACATGTGCTTTTGGCCATAGGGTTACCGCACGAAATCGCGCATGGTTCGGTTCGGTTCACACTCGGCCGATTAACAACACAAGAGGATATTGATCATGTTTTGGACGTTTTCCCAAAAATCGTAGAAAAACTTCGTGCAATGTCGCCGCTCTACAAAAAAGGGGGTAAGTGAAATGGCTTCACCATATAGTGAAAAAGTAATGGATCATTTTCGTAATCCGCGGAATGTTGGGGAGATTGCCAATCCCGATGGGATAGGCAAGGTGGGCAACCCTGTTTGCGGCGATATTATGGAGATGTATATTAAAGTCAAAGATAACGTTATAACTGATGTAAAATTCAAAACCTTTGGCTGTGGCGCGGCTATTGCGACTTCTTCCATGGCAACAGAATTGATTAAAGGCAAAACTATTGAGGAGGCTTTGAACTTAACCAACAAAGCCGTGGCTGAAGCGTTGGATGGCCTGCCGCCGATTAAAATGCACTGTTCGGTCTTGGCCGAAGACGCGGTTAAAGGCGCAATAGATGATTATTTAAAGAAAACTACGGGCAAGGGGTTGCCAGGTTGGAAACCAAGAAACGAGGAAATACACGAGCATGGACATTAATGTTTTCTTTCAGACTATTGTTCACTATACTATAGATGTAGCGCCGGCTTTGGCGCTGGGTTTTTTTATTTCCGGTTTAATCCATGAGTTTTTGCCGGATGATTTTGTGGCTAAATATCTGGCCAAGAAGAATATTTTTTCAATCCTTTGGGCCACGTTGATCGGCGTATTCCTGCCAGTTTGTTGCCTGGGCTCGCTGCCGGTCGCGGTTAGTTTTTATAAGAAGGGCGCGCGCTTGGGCCCAATCCTGGCCTTTATTGTGGCAACGCCAGCTACCTCGATAACAGCACTATTGTTGACTTATAAACTGCTCGGAGCAAAATTTACCGTGTTTATATTTTTTGCCGCAATTATTTTGGGCGTAATCATGGGGTTAATCGGTAATCTCTTTTCTTATGAGCCCAAAGCGGTTGGGAAAACAAAGAGCTGTTGCGTCGATGAATGTTCTGGAGATGTTTGTACATGCGAGCGGCACCATTCGTTATTTAGTAAAATTAAATCTGTTTTTGTGTATGCTTTTTGGACAATGCCGCGAGATATTGGTAAGGAGATTCTTATCGGTTTATTCTTAGCTGCGCTGATTACTTCGATCGCGCCAATCGGCACACTTATTAAGCTTTATTTGGGCGGAGCTTTTGGTTATGTTTTTACCCTGGTGTTTGGTCTATTTATGTATTTGTGTTCAACCGGGTCTGTTCCCCTGGTTCATGCTTTTGTTAAGGCGGGAATGAATACAGGGGCTAGCATGCTGTTGCTCTTAGCCGGGCCGGTAACAAGTTTTGGCACAATGTTAGTGGTTAGAAAACAATTCGGTAATAAGATTTTGGCAGTTTATGTAATAACGATCTCTATTGTCGCCCTTATTTTGAGCTACGAGTTTTCGTTGATTTAAGGTGAAGACAAAAGTCCTCGTGGCCATGTCCGGCGGAGTAGATTCCTCAGTGGCAGCTGCGTTGTTAAAAGAGCAGGGGTACGATTTAGTTGGCGTGACGATGCAGGTGTGGCCCAACCAAGAGGCCTTTGGTGGTTGTTGTTCGCTGGAAGCGGTTGATGATGCAAAAGAAGTGGCGAATCGGTTGGAAATTCCTCACTACACCTTAAATTTTCGTGATATTTTTCAAAAACAAGTAATAGATAACTTTGTCGAAGAATATAAAAACGGTAGAACACCCAACCCGTGCATTCGCTGCAACCAATTTATCAAGTTTGATTATCTAATGCAAAAAGCCAGAGAATTGGGGGCGAAAAAGGTGGCGACGGGGCATTACGCAAGAATAGAACGCAGGACGGATAAATATATTTTAAAAAAAGGAAGGGATCACAAAAAAGATCAAGCCTATGTTCTATATATGATGAATCAGAAAAGCCTGGCGCGGACGTTGTTTCCGCTAGGCGGGATGACCAAGGCTGACGTGAGAAAACTGGCCAAGAAAGATGGTTTGCCGGTGCACGATAAGGCGGAAAGTCAGGAAATCTGCTTTATTGAAGATGATAATTATGGCCGATTTTTAAAAGATGTTTGTCCTGAAGCAGTTAAGCCAGGGCCCATTGTTGATTTAAAAGGCAAGGTTGTTGGCCAGCACGAAGGAATTGCTTTCTACACTCTGGGGCAGAGGAAAGGAATTGGCGCGCATAAGGGTCAACCCAAGTATGTTGTGCGCCTTGATGTTCAAAATGATACCGTGGTCATTGGTGATCAAAATGATATTTTAGGCCGGGAGTTGCTGGCCACACAAGTTTCGTATGTGTCAGGGGAAGCGCCAGGCGAGCCTTTGCCGATTAAGGCGAAAATAAGATATAATTCACCCGAGGCCGAAGCGGTTTTATATCCAGACAATATGATTATATTCAAAGCCCCGCAGTTGGCGATAACACCCGGCCAGTCGGTGGTATTTTATAAAGGAGACGAAGTAATCGGTGGCGGAATCATTAGTTGCTAAAATTCAAAAGCTTAAAAAGGAGCGCAACGCGGTAATTTTAGCGCACAATTATCAATTGCCGGAAGTTCAAGACATTGCTGATTATACAGGAGATTCTTTGGGTTTATCGATCGAAGCTTCAAAAACCAGGGCTGAGGTTATCGTATTTTGCGGGGTTAATTTTATGGCTGAAACCGCGGCTATTATCAGTCCCGGCAAGAAAGTTATTGTTCCGGAGATCAATGCCGGTTGTCCCATGGCGGATATGATTAATGTTGAAAAGTTAAAAGAGTTAAAAAATAAACATCCCAAGGCTAAAGTTGTCTGTTATGTTAATTCCGGTGCGGATATTAAGGCAGAATCAGATATTTGCTGCACTTCGGCCAATGCCGCAGAAATGGTTGACTCACTAAAAGATGCCAAAGAAATCATCTTTGTGCCGGATAAATTTTTGGGGCACTATATCTCAACCAGAGTAAAAGATAAGAAGTTTATCCTGTGGCAAGGGTTTTGTCCTACTCATGCCAAGATTTTGCCGGAACATATTAAGGCAGCCAAAGAAGAACACCCTGATGCCGAAGTTCTAGTCCATCCGGAATGCCGGCCCGAAACAATTGCTTTGGCTGATCAAGCTTTATCAACAGGTGGGATGCTTAAATATGTTAAAAAGAGCGGGGGAAAGGAATTTATCGTTGGGACTGAAGTCGGCATGCTTTATCCTTTACAAAAAGAAAGCCCGGTTAAAAGGTTTTATCCGGCATTAGAGCAAGCTATTTGCCCCAATATGAAGATGACTAACATGGAAAAGGTCTTATGGTCATTGGAGGACATGAAAACAGAGGTACAAGTACCAAAAGAAATCGCTGACAGGGCGCGTTTAGCAATCGATAGAATGCTTAGTGTATCGGGCCGATAGGTCCGCCGCTTTTCTTTTCTGTGCTGCGGGAACGTCTCTTTCTTAAGCCGCGTTCAACCAGCTCGTAAATCTCTTCCATTAAAAACGGTTTGCGCAGATATTCAAGAGCGCCCAGGGTAATGGCATTAGCATGAGAAGATTCTGTGGCATAAGCAGTGACGATACAAACTTCAATAGTTGAATCAATTTCTTTGATTTTCTTTAAAACTTCAAGCCCATCCATGCCGGGCAGTTTATAGTCAACAAAAGCAAGATCAAACTGCTCTTTCTTTAGATTGGCAATGGCGGTGGGGCCATCCGGGAAAAGTTCTACTTCGTAATCCTTTATCATGAGAATCTGTTTGAATGATTCAAGTACTGAGGGCTCGTCATCCACGACCATAATTTTTACATTTTCTGCCAAAGTAACCAGCCTCCAAGATGTATTTGTGATATTCTAGCACCGAGCCTATATTATTGCAAATAGATTTTAGTTATGTTATCCTAAAAATCGTTACGGCGGCATAGCTCAGCTGGTTAGAGCAAACGGCTCATACCCGTTGTGTCCCTGGTTCGAATCCAGGTGCCGCCATTAGGAATTGTGATGAAAGTAAGTATTGGCGATAGGTTGTTGTCAGCAGCGGCCTACCTTTTTGGTATTCCAGCTATGTATATTGTCTTAACTAAAAATAGGCAGCGCGGCTATGTGGGGTATCATGGGGCTCAGGCGTATCTGCTTTGGATTATCTTTGTTCTCATTTTTTTTGTTACCAGAATAGGTATAGATTTGTTGTGGAGCCTGAAGTATCTACCGCAACTCGATTATATTGAAAGGGTTGCTGTTATAATCATGGCTATTTATGCCCTGTCTCGCGGGTGGCAAAGTTTGTTGGGGAAGAACCTTAATATCCCGCATTAATCTCCATGATAAATAAACAGTTTTTAGACACAATTAATGAATATAAAATGCTGCAACCCAAGGATAGGGTTTTGGTGGCTGTTTCTGGAGGAGCGGACTCAACAGCCCTGCTAAATCTCTTATATGCACACAGGGACGAATTAAAAATCACTTTACATGTGGCACACTTGAACCACCTGATCCGCAAGAGTGATGCGGAGTTGGATGTCAGATATGTTCAGCAATTAGCCCAGAAATTAGATATTCCTGTCGCTGTTGAGTCTTTTGACGTGCAGGCGTATGCCAAGGAAGGACGGTTGGGGTTGGAGGTGGCCGCCAGGCAGATTCGTTACGCCTTTTTTGACAAAGTTGCCAAACAAATCGGCGCGAACAGGATAGCCATAGCCCATTCTGCCGACGATAATGTCGAGACATTTTTAATGCGACTGCTGCGTGGGGCAGGGCTTGACGGGCTTTGCGGCATTCCGCCCAGGCGGGGGATTATTATCCGTCCTCTGATCAAAATCTGGCGCAGGCAGATCGAAGATTATATGGCAACCTTAAAGCTTGTGCCGCGACGGGATTATACTAATTTTGAATCAAGATACCAGCGCAACCAGGTTAGGTTGAAACTTATCCCCCAGCTTAAGCTGTACAATTTAAATATTAAAGAAATTATACTGCAAACGATATTACTCTTGACAGAAGACCGCGGGTACCTTGAGACAAAGGCAGAAGAGGCGCTATTTGAGACAATTAAATCTTTTAGTGATGATGAAATTGTCTTGCGGGTTGATAAACTGCAATCCTGGGAATATCCTATCCAGGGTCACTTATTAAGAAAAGCGATAGAGAAAGTTAAAGGGAACTTGTCCGAGCTTACTTTTAAACATGTACGCAGTATCCTGGATAATCTTGAAAAAGATGAAAGATGGGAGATGCATCTGCCCGGAGAAATTTATGTTGTTGCCAGACAAAAAGAGTTGCTGATCAGTCGCGAAAAACCAACCCCTCTTAAAAGGATAGCCTATCGTTATACTCTGGCTGTCCCCGGGGTTGTTGAGATCAGGGAAATCGGCAAGAGAATAAGAACAGACATTTTGGACAGTGTCCAAATATCTGATTCACCCAATGTTGCTTGTATTGATTTTAATGTGCTGGGTAAGAATGTTGTGGCGCGCAGCCGGCAAGACGGGGATAAATTTTCGCCTTTGGGGATGAGGGGGTCAAAAAAGCTACAGGATTTTTTTGTTGATGAAAAAATCCCAGTCCAGTTTCGTGACTCTATGCCTGTTATAGAAAGTGATGGGGTTATTGTCTGGGTCGGGGGCTTGCGTATTGATGAACGCGCCAGGGTTACCAAGAGGACAAAAAAAATTGTGAGGCTGGAACTATTATGATTGCCAGAGTTATTGAGCTGGATAATCTATCAGAGGCCGGCAAAGAAATGTTGGCTATTGGTTGTGATAAGGTTGGCGTGGAAATTATGTCTCATAAGGCGATTAGCCGAGTTATCAAGATAAAGAATGTCAGACCACCGGCCGCCAATATTATTAAACAGGAAATGCTCTCTTTTGGCGGCGAAGCAGCTACTGCTCACGGAGCCATCGATCAATCCGTGGATACCACAGATCTGTTGATTTTTGGTACGCTGAGACAAATTTCATTATTACTCAACAAATTAAAAATACATCAGTTTGGTTTGTCCCAGATCGGGGCTGAGATAAATATAGCCTTGGGAAATTATCAGGTGCGACCCGGACCAATTGCCAGGATGGACTTTGGTGAACGAACTTATATTATGGGAATTCTCAATGTTACCCCCGATTCGTTTTCGGATGGTGACAAATTTATGGATGTGGCGACCGCTCTGGCTCATGCCAAAAAGATGGTTATGGATGGCGCTGACATTATTGATGTGGGAGGAGAGTCTACTCGTCCAGGCTCAAAAACTGTTTCAGCGGCAGAAGAAAAAAAAAGAGTTCTGCCGGTAATAGAAAAATTGGCCAAAGAGACTAAAACGCTTATTTCAATTGATACGACCAAGGCCGAGGTGGCCCAGGCCGCGCTGGCCGCGGGGGCGAGGATGGTTAACGACATTTCTGGTTTGCGATTTGATAAGAATATGGCCAAAGTTGTGGCCGAGGCCAGGGTGCCGGTTTGTCTTATGCATATGCAGGGAAATCCCCGAAATATGCAGAATAATCCGGTATATTCCGACCTGATGGATGAAATGCTAAATTATTTGCAGGAAGGACTTGAAATTGCCAAAGAGGCTGGTATACTACATGGGCAAATAATTGTTGATCCGGGGATTGGCTTTGGTAAAACGGTTGTCCATAATCTTGAAATCTTAAGACGGTTGAGAGAGTTGAAAATTTTGGGTTGTCCCATATTAGTTGGCGCATCCCGCAAGTCTGTGATTGGCCAGGTTTTGAATTTACCGGTTTCTGATAGGGGGGAAGGGACCTCGGCGACCATTGCCATATCCATTGCCAACGGGGCAAATATTATTCGTGTCCACGATGTGGCTGAGATGGCCAGAGTGGCCAAAATGGCCGATTCTATAGTTCGAAGGAGGAATGAAAATGATTAAGAATAAAAAGAAAAAAATATTGTCCAGGAAAAAAAAGGTTGTGCTTAAAAAGAAAAAGGTTGCCGGCCCAAAAGTAAATAAGTTAAATAAACGTAAACCCAGTATTAACATCGCTTATTTGGGCCTGGGTTCAAATGTTGGTGATCGTGAAGAATACATTGAACAAGCGGTTTTTCTTATAGGTAAGCACCCCAAGCTTGAAGTCGCTCGTCATTCCACCAATTATGAGACAGAAGCAGAAGGTGGCGGTGGGAGTCAGCCTCCTTTTATCAATGCCGTGGTTGAGGTCAGAACCAAACTTTCGCCTCACGAGCTGCTGGATGCCTGTCACGAGATAGAGGCTACGTTGGGCCGCGAACGTGAAATAGAATGGGGTCCCAGGACTATTGATATTGATATTCTTCTTTATAATGACGAGGTTATTTCAGATGATAAGCTGCAAATCCCTCATCCCTTGATGCATGAGCGGGTTTTTGTATTAAAACCTTTGCGTGAGCTTGCGTCTCAGGTCATGCATCCGATTTTAGAGAAGAGTATTCAAAGTCTTTATGAAGAGAGAAAAACCGAGCTTGGAGAAAAATATGACGATGAATTGCCTGGGTTTAAGGAGATAAAGGGCGGGACTTACGACGACTACGAACGGTGGTAATTACAACCAAAAGTGCCGAGGCAACTGTTGAGTTAGGGAAGAAGATCGGTGCTTTTTTAGTGGCTAATGATGTTGTTTGTTTAACAGGCCGGTTGGGGGCAGGGAAAACCACTTTAATTCAGGGAATAGCCGAAGGTTCTGGAGTCAAAGATTACGTAACCTCGCCGACTTTTATTATCATTAACGAATATCAAGGCAAATTGCCATTCTTTCACGTTGATCTTTACCGTTTAGAAAATGTTGATGAAATTGAAGATCTGGGTATTGAAGAGTATTTTAACCGTGGTGGGGTTTGTGTGATTGAGTGGGCGGAGAAGTTAGAAGAATTAGAACCAAAATATTGTCACGAGATAAAAATTAAAGTTATATCGGAGACGGAAAGGGGAATATGCGTATCCTCGGCCTTAGCAGCGCGACTAAAGTCATAAGTGTTGGTTTAATCGACGGAGAT
Source organism: candidate division WOR-1 bacterium RIFCSPLOWO2_02_FULL_46_20 (assembly GCA_001771365.1). Classification (GTDB taxonomy): domain Bacteria; phylum Margulisbacteria; class WOR-1; order O2-12-FULL-45-9; family O2-12-FULL-45-9; genus O2-12-FULL-45-9-A. The sequence continues at coordinate 26,549 of METP01000048.1, forward strand.
AAGGTCTTGGTCGATGCTACGGTTCCTGACATTCATTCTGAAATGATCTTGTCTTATATGGAAGAAGCTGGGATTAAATCAGAACAGATTGAAGGAATTGCCGTGGCTGATGGGCCAGGATCATATTCCGGATTAAGGGGAGGATTGGCAGTTGCTAAATCTTTAGCACATACTTTAAAAGTCCCGATTGTTGGAGTCTCGACCCTTGAAGCCATTGCCTATAACTTGGTTGATAAAGAGGGTACTATTGCGGTTTTACTGGATGCTAAGAGGGATGAATACAATTTTGCTTTGTTTAAAGCGTCGCAGGGTGAGCTTATTCGATTAACGGATGATTCTGTTATAAAACTTGAGGATTTAGATAAAAAGCTTGCTAATATTTATGGCAAGGTTCATTTGGTAGGGACTGATAAAGGGATTCAAGCAGATCCTTGTGGTATAAATGTGGCCAGGCTGGGTTTATTGAAAATTAAAGCAGGCGAGACTGTCGATCCCCTATCAATGGTACCCAAATATTCTCATAAACCAAACATTAGGGAATTCCACCAATCTCATTGATTATGCTATAATCTATTTATGTTGAATATAGCGCCTCTAAAAGAAGAAGACATTGCGGCGGTGGTGGCAATTGAAAGCCTCTCTTTTAGCGCGCCCAAAGAAGAAGCTATCTTTAAAAGTGACCAAAACAAGTATTTGGTAGCCAGAGAAGATGGCGAAATTATTGGTTATATTGGCGTTGAAAAAATTTCCGGGGAGATTCATGTAATTAATATGGCCGTCGCCCCGGAACACCGAAACCAGGGAATAGGCAATAAGCTTATGGAAAAGATTCTTAATAATATTGATGTTTTCTTTTTGGAAGTGAGGGCTTCTAATCTTGCGGCGCAGGGGCTTTATGAGAAATTTGGTTTCAAGAAAGTGGGGGTCAGGAGAAGATATTATTCAAACAATGGCGAGGATGCTTGTCTTATGAGGAGAGAACCGAAGTGAGCAAGTTTTTAGAAGAGCTGAATAAGAGAATATTGGTGATGGATGGTGCCATGGGTACACAACTCATGGACAGAGGTGTGAGGCCGGAGGATTGTTTTGACGCGCAGAATTTAAAGAATCCGCGATTGGTTGAATCTGTCCATAAAGCCTATATTGACGCCGGCGCCGATATTGTTGAAACCAATACTTTTGGGGCGAATCGGATTAAGTTAGTTGATTATAAATTTGATAATAAGGCTGCTGAAATAAATATTGCCGCGGCCAAGATTGCCAGAAAAGCTGCCGGATCCAATAATTTTGTCCTTGGTTCAATTGGACCATTGGGGAAAATGCTCGATCCGCTGGGTAAAATCACTTTTGATCAAGCTTATGAAGTTTTTGCTGAACAGGCCAGGGCGTTAGCCGAGGGTGGGGTTGACGCGATCATTATTGAAACCATTTCCGACCTTCAAGAAATGCGCGCCGCGGTTATTGCCGCGAAAAATAACACCAGATTGCCTGTTATTGCCAGCTTAACCTACGATGATGGCGAGAAAACAATTTACGGCACACCGCCTGAAGCGGCAGTTGTTGTCTTTGAAGCTTTAGGCGTTGATGTGATCTCAGCCAATTGTTCGACCGGGCCAGAGGGGATGCTAAAAGTATGTAGAAAGTTGTTAGCCGTAAGCAGTAAACCGATAATGGTCATGCCGAATGCCGGGATGCCTGAACTTATTGGCAATAAAGCTGTTTATAAGATGACGCCGGAAAAGTTCGGCAAGTTTGCGATCCAGTTCGCGAAATTGGGAGTGAGGATTGTTGGCGGGTGTTGTGGCACGGGGCCGGAACATATAAAGGCAGTAAGATTAACCCTCACCCCCAACCTCTCTTCCCGAGGGAGAGGGGTGGCACGAAGTGGCGGGGTGAGGGGGGATTTTGCCAGCAGGACGAGGGTTGTTGAGGTTGAAGAAGGAAAAGTTTTATTGGTCGGTGAAAGGATTAATCCTACGGGGAGAAACTTGCTTAAGGCAGAGATCCTGGCTGGCAAAACCCAGATTATACGCAGAGAGGCCGATGAGCAAACTAAGGCCGGAGCAAGTCTTTTGGATGTGAATATTTCTATCGCGGATATTTCTGAGGCGGCGGCTATGCGGGCCGCGGTTAATGTCGTCCAGTCAACTTCGAATCTGCCCTTATCGATTGATAGCCCAAGTTTAGCCGGGGTTGAGTCTGGTTTGAAAAACTTTTGCGGTAGAGCCTTGCTAAATTCAGTCAATGGTAAGAATGAAAGTTTGGAGAAGGTTATTCCATTAGCCAAAAAATATGGGGCAGCTGTTATTGGCTTGGCCCTTGATGAACGTGGTATCCCCGCCACAGTTGAGGAGAGAGTGCGGATTGCCGAACGTATTGTCCGGACAGCAGAAGCAGCCGGGATTGCCAGAGAAGATGTATATATTGATAATTTGGTAATGACCGTTGGGGTTGGGATCCACGGAGCTCTTGATATTCTAAAAGCTATTTCCATGATCAAAGAGCGGCTGGGGGCCAAGACTATTTTGGGGATCAGCAATGTTTCGCACGGTATGCCCAATCGCTCAAAATTAAATGCCTTGTATCTTCAATTGGCCATCACTTATGGGCTGGATGCGGCGATAGTTGATCCTACCGACAAAGAAATCCAAAAGGTTATTAAGGGTTCGTTAAGGCTCGTTAAGGCTAAGAAGGCTGAAGTCAGGGAGGGATTGATAAAGAAGTTTAGGGCTGAGGTGGATAAGGCGAGGAGATCAGGGAAGCCGGCGGAGAAGAAGGGGGAAGCTGCGCTTCAGGAGATCCGGTTAACCGGGTATCCGGATATCCGGATTGCCGTTACTGATGGCGATGTTGATTTGGTTGAGGTTCTGGTAAAGCAGGCGTTGGAGAAAAAATATCCTCCCCAAAAAATAATTGATCAGGGTTTAGTGCCTGGTATGGCAGTGGTTGGCAAGAAGTTTAATCGCAAAGAATATTTTCTGCCCCAGGTAATCGAATCAGCCGAGGCCATGAGCAAAGGTTTTGAACTATGCAAGGCCAGGATACCAAAGGAGAAGACCAGGTCAGCGGGCAAGGTTCTTTTGGCTACTGTTAAAGGGGATATCCATGATATTGGCAAGAATATTGTGAAGATGCTCTTGGAAAACCATGGTTTTGAGATTATTGACCTGGGGAAAGATGTTGATCCCGAGGAAATTGTTAGCGTTGCCAAAAAAGCCAAACCGGACGTTATTGCTTTATCCGCACTGTTGACTACGACCATGGTTGAAATGGGTATAGTTAACGATGAGCTGAAAAAAGCCAAACTTGATATTCCCCTCTTAGTTGGTGGGGCGGTGGTAACAAAGGGCTATGCCGACAGAATTGGCGCTTCTTACAGCCTCGATGCGGTGGGGGCGGCGATGTTAGCCAAGAAAATTATGAAATCGGTCAAAAAATAGGGTATAATAAATTTATGTTCAGACCAGAAATAAAGGTTTTAGACTGCACCCTGCGTGATGGCGGGTTGATCAATGACCACTGCTTTGACGAAGGTTTTGTTAAGGCGGTGTTCAGGGCAACGGCGCTGGCCGGCATTGACTATGTTGAATTAGGTTATCGCGCTTCAAAAAAGTCTTTTTCTCCGGATAAATACGGCGAGTGTAAATTCTGCGATGAAGATTTTGTGCGTAAAGTTACCGACGGCGTGGACAATAAGCCAAAGATCTCTGTTATGGTTGATATCGGCCGCATTGACGAAGCGCAAATCCCGGACAAAAAAGACAGTGTTGTTGATCTTGTCCGTGTGGCCTGCTATATCAAGGATGTTGATAAGGCGATTAAACTGGTCAACTTTTTCCATGATAAAGGTTATGAAACCACCTGTAATATCATGGCTATTTCAACGGCGCTAATTCCGGATGTTGAAGAGGGTTTGGCTCAATTGGCCGAGAGCCCGGTAGGTACTGTATATGTGGTTGATAGTTATGGCTCAATGTTTTCTGAGCAGATCCATTTTCTGACAAAATTATATGGTAAATATATGTGGCCCAAGAAAAAAGAAGTGGGCATGCATGCCCATAATAACCAGCAATTGGGCTTTGCCAATACGATTGAGGCGGTTCGCATGGGAGCGAATTATCTCGACAGCACGATTTACGGCATTGGTCGTGGCGCCGGCAATTGCCCGACAGAATTGCTTTTGTCTTTTCTAAAAAATCCCAAGTTCAGGCTGGAGCCAATTCTTGAAGTGATTGAAAAAGAATTGGTTCCTTTGAGTAAACAAATAGAATGGGGCTATATTATTCCCTACATGATTACCGGAATCTTGAATCAGCATCCTCGCGCTGCTATTGCTTTGCGTGCGGGTAAAGATAAAGATAAGTTTGCCCAATTTTACCGGGATATATTGATTTAGGATTGATCTAATACCCGGGGAGGTGTTGGATGAAGCGTCTGTGTGCCGGTTTGTTGATTGTCTTATCGGTTGTCAGCAGCTCTCACGCAGAAACTCTCACGCTGGAACAAAATGTCAATGTCGCCCTGCAGAAAAATCCTTCGGTCCTTGCTTCCCAAAAGAGAGTAAATGCTGCCAATGCCAGGTTAGGACAGGCGTTAGGGGCTTTCTTGCCGAACATCCAACTAAGCGGCAATTACGGCCAGTCTTATGCCCAGCCTTCAACTGTTCAATTTACAACGCAAACCACATTGGGTGCTGTTACCCAAACGCTTACTTTTGGCACCGATGCTACGCAAACAACTAAAGGCTGGCAAGCTTCGCTAAATCAACCTTTGTTCGTGGCGGCGCTTTTTCCCGGTTATAAAATTGCCATCAATAGCCTTAACCTGGCCAAAGAAGATTTACGGAAAACACAACTAGAGACTGCGTTTAATACTACCCAGGCTTATTTCCAGGTTCTGGCAGCGGAGCATCTGGTGGCGCTGGCCAAAGAATCAAAACAAATGGCGGAATCACATCTGGCGCAAGTCAGGACAATGTATGCGGCGGGCGCTGCCGCGCAAACCGATTTGCTCCGCTCTGATGTCCAGGTCGCGAATGCCGAGGTAACGCTGACCCGGGCTACTAATCAACTGGGGCTGGTCCGAGACTCTTTTAATAATGTGCTGGGCAGGGATCTTGAAGAAGAAGTTAATCTTACTGAAGAGGGTTTTGGTAAAACAATAGATGATATCCCGGGATACAAACAGCTCTTACAATTGGCAGAGGCCAACAGGCCGGACTGGCGCCAATTTATTTTGACCAAAGAGATCAGCGAAGAAAATCTGCGTGTGGCTCAAGCCGCCCGCTTGCCCACGCTGATGTTATCTGGAAAGTCCGGTAACCAGATAGTTGAATATCCGTCTTACAGTTCTGATGTTAATTCCTGGTCAGTAACCGGAGCTGCTTCCTGGACCTTGTTTGACGGCCTGGGGATACAGAACCGTATCCGTGAAGCAGCCGCCAATCTGGAAGAGCAAAGGGCCAGTGAGGCAGAGGTAAAGAACGGCATCGCTTTGGAAGTGCGCAATGCCTGCCTTAATCTCCAGAGTTTAACCGAAGCGTTGGGCTCAACAAAAAAAGCGGTTGAGGCCAGCCAAGAAAATTATGCAGTCGCGACCCGGCGCTACAACTCCGGGGTGGGGACCAATAGCGAGGTTCTTGACGCACAGGTAACCTTGACACAAGCCAGGATAAATGATTTGCAAGCCCGGTTTGATCTGGAAATCGCCAGGGCTAAAATAAATAAAGTGGTTGGGAAGGGAGTGCTTTGATGATAAAAAACAGAAAATGGTTATGGGTTATTCTGGGGGTTCTGGTGGTGTTACTGGCCGGCTGGATCGGCTGGCGCTGGTATAATCGTGGCGTGGTGACAGTTAAGAGCGCGGTGGTGACGCGTGGCACAATTGAAGCCGTGGTCTCTGCCAGTGGAATAGTGGACGCGCCGGTTTATGAGTTGAGCCCAAAGATGGGCGGCAGGATCATTACCATCAATGTAAGAGAGGGGGAGCGGGTAAAAGAAGGCTCAACTTTGGCAGAATTTGACGACACTACCCGCCTGGTAGCGCCTGCTAACGGTATAGTTGCGAAAATTAACTACGATATTGGTGAAACAGTTACGCTGGGGCAGCCGGCGATTGTTGTCGTCAACTATGGTAATGTGTGGATTGACGCGCAGATTGACGAGATTGATATTGCCAGTGTCAAGATTGGCGATAAAGTAAAAATCTCATCTGATGTTTATCCGGACAAGGTGTTTGAGGGCCGCATTTACTGGCTTGCCCCGCTGGCAGAGCTGCGCAAAGTAGGCGGCCGGGTCAAGATGGACGAAGAATCGTATGTTTTCCCCTGTAAAATCAGAATACTGGGCAAGCATGATGAATTAAAAGTCAATATGTCGGTCAATGTTGATATCATGACCAAGCGCAATCCCAGCGCGCTGATTGTGCCGCGGGAAGCCCTGTTTAGCAAAGAGGATGCTTCCTATGTTTATACGCTGGCAAAAAGCCGCGCACGTGAAGTAAAAATAGACATTGGGATTCGTTCTTACAGCAGCATTGAAGCGGTGGTCGGGTTGACAGAAGGGGAGATTGTGGCGACAACCAATGTCGCAAAACTAAAAGACAAGAGCAGGATAAAAATTGAAAGATAATGTTGTTGTCCGGATAACCGAGGTTAAAAGGTTTTACCAAATGGGGATGGTGGCTGTCCATGCGTTGGGTGGAATTAACCTCAAAGTTGAAAAAAGCGAATTTGTTTCGATCATGGGGCCTTCAGGTTGCGGCAAGTCAACCCTCATGCATATTATTGGCTGTCTTGATCGTCCGACGTCCGGCCATGTTCATCTTGATGAGGTAGACATAGACAAGCTGGATGATAATGAGCTGGCGGCAATCCGCAACAAAAAGGTTGGATTTGTGTTTCAAACTTTTAATTTGTTACCCAAGCTAAAGGCGATCGAAAACGTGGAGCTACCGCTTATTTATGCCGGTGTTGGGCTTCCGGCCAGGCGTAAAAAAGCGACTGAGCTGCTGGAAATTGTCGGGCTTAAGGATAGAATGTATCACCGGCCTTCCGAGCTCTCCGGCGGGCAGAGCCAGCGTGTGGCGGTTGCGCGAGCGCTGGCTAATAATCCATCCATTATTTTAGCTGATGAACCTACCGGCAACCTTGATTCAAAAAGTGGCGAAGAAATTATTCGTCTTTTCCAGGAGCTTAACAGCCGCGGGATCACCTTGATTATAGTAACGCACGACCAGGAAATTGCCAACCACGGCAAAAGGATCATCCGGCTTAAAGATGGTCTGGTAGTAGCGGACGATAGAGTAACTGCCCGCTCGCGCTAATGATGATAAACCTGATTGACCCGCTTAAAATTGCTTACAATTCGATCCTGTCCAACAAGCTTCGTTCATTATTAACTACGCTTGGCGTGATTATTGGCGTGGCGGCGGTCATTACCCTCGTTTCCATGGGTGAAGGGGCTAAGAGCTATATTCTGGGTCAGATCGGCAGCTGGGGACTGGGAGCGAACAGTCTGGCCATCCATCCTGGCAAGGAGGAAGTAGCCTTGCCGGAACTGACGCTGACCTACGGCGACAATGAGGCTTTGCGGCAGAAGGTGGGCAATCTCCAATACCTGATGCCGGAGTTTGTCGGCCGCGGCCGACTGGTCTACGGCCATCGGGAATACCAGCCGGCTTACACCCTGGCTGTTTCCGCCGATTATCCGTTTGCCTACAAACAGCAGGCGGTTGTTGGACGATTTTTTAGCAGAGCCGAAGAAGAAGGGCGCCGGCACGTGGTGGTGATTGGCCGGACGGTTGTGGATAAATTATTCGGTGCCTATTCGCCTGTCGGAGAAAAGATCAAAATCAACGGGGTTGGCTTTACCATTATCGGGATTCTCGAAGAAAAAGGGACGCTATTGTTCTATAACATGGATGACATAGTCCTGATCCCAACAACGCTGGCCGAGCAAGTGCTGGGAGTTACTAAAATTTGGGAAATATTCCTTACGGTTGAAAACGAAAAGGACGTGCCCCAGGCGATCATCGATATTAAGAAGACTTTAATCGCCCGGCACCGGAAAGAAGATTTTCACATCCATACCCAGCAGGGCCTGATCGACATTATCAATAATATACTCAACGCGCTGACCGCCATTGTTTCGGCCATTGCCGCCATCTCACTTTTAGTCGGCGGGATCGGGATTATGAATATTATGCTGGTGGCGGTGACCGAGCGAACCAGAGAGATCGGTATACGCAAGGCGATTGGCGCCAAGAACCGCGACATCTTTTTGCAATTTGTTTTTGAATCAATCTTGATTACTATGACAGGGGCGTTGTTTGGGATCATGATCGGCACCCTGGCGGCCTGGGGCATCATGTATTTTCTAAAAATGAGCGCGGCGATTGCCTGGGGAGCGGCCTACCTTGCCTGTTTTGTCGCCTTGTTGGTGGGCCTTTTTTTCGGAGTGTATCCGGCGATGCGGGCGGCGCGGCTTGACCCGGTCGAGGCCTTGAGGTTTGAAGTATGATCTGAATCAAAGGAGAATAAGCTATGGATGAAACACATATCGCAATATTTAGAGGTAAGGAAATTAGAAAAACAATCCACAAAAATGAATGGTGGTTTGTTGTCGCGGATGTTGTCGAGATGCTGACGGATACGCCAAACGCCAAAGACTACATAACAAAAATGAGAAAGAGGGATGTCGAGCTCTCCCAAGGGTGGGGACAATTTGTCACCCCCCTTGAGATTAAGACAAAAGGCGGAACACAAAAGCTAAATTGTGCCAACACCGAAGGAATTTTCAGAATAATCCAATCAATCCCATCCCCTAAGGCCGAACCATTTAAACGCTGGCTGGCGAAAGTAGGTTATGAAAGGATCCAGGAGATTGAGGATCCGGAACTGGCGACCAAAAGAACCCGAGCATTGTATAAAGCGCAGGGTTACCCCGACGATTGGGTAGAAAAGCGAATACGTGGAATTGCTATTCGAGAAGAACTTACGGACGAATGGAACAAGCGAGGCCTCAGAGAAGAAAGAGAATATGCAATTTTAACCGCTGAAATCTCAAAAGCCGCCTTTGGCATGACCCCAGCCGAGTATAAAAAATTTAAGGATCTCAAACGCGAAAATTTAAAAGATCATATGAACGACCTGGAGCTGATTTTCTCTATGCTTGGCGAAGCGGCAACTACTGAGATAACAAGAGATAAAGACGCTCAAGGATTTCACGAAAACAAAGATGCGGCGCAACGAGGGGGGCGGATCGCTGGCGATGCCAGGGAAAAACTGGAGAAAGAAACCGGCCGGAGGGTCTCAACAAGAAAGAATTATCTGCCGGAGAGTAAAAGAAGGAAGGCCTTGGGCTCAAAACCATGATTTACTCCCTCTGGGAAGAAATGAAGCAGGCCTGGCGGGCCTTAATGTCGAATAAGGTAAGAAGCGCGCTGACCATGCTTGGTGTTATTATCGGTATTTTTTCCGTTATCACACTGGTGACGATCGGCGAGGGAGCCAAGGCTTACGTAACCGAACAGATCCAGAGCCTGGGCGCTGGCTATGACTCTTTTGTCATGGTGGCGGGCAAAGACCACAGTGTCCCGCCGACGCCCAAGTTTGTTTATGCTGATATTGCTTACATGGAGTTAAAGGTTCCCGAAATCCGTGATATTGTTGGACTCAATCCGGGTGGTGGCGAAGTCACTTATGGCAAAAAAACGATTAAGCCATCGCTGGTTGGCGGGGTAACGGCAAACTACCTTGACCTTATGGGAGGGAAGGTGATAGAGGGGCGCTTTTTTACCGCAGCGGAGGTCGATAGCCGAAAAAAAGTTATGGTGATTGGTCCGACCATTGCCAAAGAATTTTTCGGGACGGGTCTGGCCGTGGGTGAGAAAATAAAATTGAGGGGTGACAGCTACCAGATTATCGGAGTAATGGAAGCGCGGGGGAGCGTTGGTCCGATGGATCTTGATAAGCGTGTGGTTGTCCCGATCACTATTTCCCAGAACATGCTGGGAACCGACAAGATTATGCGCTTTAACATTTTTCCGAAAGACATCAGTAAGATCACGGAGGTACAAGAAAAAGTCAGGCAGGTGATGATGCGCCGAATTAGAAGCGATGATTTTAGCTTTATGACCCAACAGGGAATTTTGAGCATCGTCAACAATATTCTGGCGGCGTTAACTGGTTTTGTTTCTGGTATTGCCGCGATTTCCCTCCTGGTTGGCGGGATCGGGATCATGAATATCATGCTGGTGGCGGTTAACGAAAGAATCAGAGAAATTGGCGTACGTAAAGCGATCGGTGCCAAAAAGCGTGATATCGTACTGCAGTTTATGGTTGAAGCGATGATGATCAGCCTGTTAGGCGGAATTATCGGGATTATTGTCGGCATCTTTGGGGCTTTTTTGATCATCTGGTTTATAAAAGGCAGTTTTGTTGTTGCCTGGTGGGCCGTGATTATGGCGACGGTAGTTTCGGCCTCCGTAGGTATTTTTTTCGGTGTGTACCCGGCCTTTCGTGCGGCTGAGCTTGATCCGGTAGTGGCCTTACGGTACGAGTAGTTTTTTGATGTCTTTGGTGATGGCTTCTGCTACGTTTTGGTCAAAATCCACATAGAGGTTATTTATATTGCCTGCCTGGTCAAGCACAAAAAGGGTAGGGATTATGAGAATCCTGAAATCCTTTATTGTTTTGAGCTTTTTGTCGTGCAAAAGAGCAAAGGTGATCCCGTTTTCATTGATAAATGAGGCTAGATTTTCGAGCTTTCTGTCAAAAGAAATTCCGACAATTTCCAGGCCATCATTGTTGTATTCTTTATAAAGGTCTTTTAAGAATAAAACCTCATTTTGGCAGGACCTACTCCAACTGGTGAAAAAATATAGAACAGTGGCATTTTTACCCAGAACTTTATCAGAACTGACAATCTTCCCGTTAAGCGCGGGTAGTTCAAACACGGGAACCGGCTCGCCAATTTCAAAACTCAATTTAGCCAGCACCGGAAAAGCCAACAACACAACAATAAGAATAACGATCGCTTTTCTAAGCATTTTTTTAAGTATACTCTCCCAACCTAAATTGTCAACCATTTTAATATTAGTATTATCGTTGCGACTGAGATTAATGTACTTAAGGCAATGGTTGAGGCGATTAAATCACTGTCACGATCGTATTCTTCCGAGATGGCTATAGGCATTAGACCGGAGGCTAGCGAAGATAAAAGAATAACCATGTTAGCGGTTACTCCTTGCAGTCGCAAGAGAAAAACCGCCAGCAACCCTAGGCAGAAACCGAGACCAATGCGCAGGACTGAAGCTAGCAGCGGCAGCTTTAAGGAGTTGATCTTGGTTTTTGCCAGGCTGCTCCCCAGCATAAATATGGCTAAAGGGATAGTGGTGGCTCCCAGCAGGTAGAGAGGAGCATAGATAAAAGGGGGCAGTTTTAGCCCGGTTAGAGAGAGTAATATTCCCAGGACAGCCGCATAAATAAATGGTACTTTTAAGAATTGCCAGCGGTCTTTGCCCTGGCTGATAATATAAATTCCAACAGAGAAGACTAAAATGGCATTGGTCATATTAAATATGATTGCTTTACTTAGTCCTTCTCCGCCAAAGGCAAAGAGGACGAGGGGGTAGCCGATATATCCGGAGTTCATAAACATAATTGGCAGATAAATGCCGTTGGGGACCGCTGTTTTTGTAATCTTGAACAAAAGCCAGGCAATCGCGCCCAAGCCTAAGATAATAAGTGCCGCTGACATGGAGATGGAAAATATTTCCGGAATAGTCATGTGCTGCATAGACAGTTGGGTGATGGCCAGGGCAGGGGATGCGATGTAGATAATGAAATCAGCCATTGACTTCAGTTCGGTTTTTTTTAGTTTGCCAAAGATAAAGCCAATTAGAGCAATAATGATAATAGGCAGAATAATTTTGGCAATTTGAGAGTAGAGCATTATTGTTTTTCCTCAATATATTTTCGGGCCGATTCAGCCGCGATCGCTCCATCGGCCGCGGCTGTGACTATTTGGCGCAAAGATTTAGCGCGTATGTCTCCCGCGGCGAAAACGCCCTGGGTGGAGGTCTTCATGTCCTCGTCGGTGATAATGAAACCCTGTTTGTCGAGTTTTACCAAACCTTTGACAAGCGTGGAATTGGGCTGGCTGCCGATATAGACAAATATGCCGTCAACCGGCACTTTAAACTTTTTATCCGTTAGCAGGTCTTTTACGGTGAGCTCATCAACTTTTTCCTGGCCGCCTATCTTTTCGGCTATTGAATTCCAGTAGAAATAAATTTTTTCATTCGCCAGGGCTCTTTCTCCCAAAATCTTATCCGCGCGCAGCTTGTCTCTACGATGGACAACAGAGACTTTGCTGGCGTAGCGTGTTAAGAAGAGAGCTTCTTCTATCGCCGCATTGCCGCCGCCAATGACCATGACATTTTTGTCTTTATAAAAAGGACCGTCACAGGTGGCGCAGTAGGAAACCCCCCGGCCTCTAAATTTGTCTTCCCCGGGAATGCCCAACTTGGTGGATTCGGTTCCTGTGGCTATAATAATTGCTTTGGCGCTTAATGTTTTTCCATCCACCTGAACCTGGCGATCTTTTACCCTGGTGCTGTCGCCCCAAAGGATTTCCAGGTTCAGTTTATTGACTTGCTCTTGCAAGCGCTTACCGAGCTCCAGGCCGGATAAACCTTCTGGAAAGCCGGGATAGTTTTCTATTTGAAAGGTTGTGGAAGCGGCGCCGCCTAAAATCATTTTTTCAACAAGTAATACCTTTAGTCTTGCCCTCAGCGCGTAAAGGGCTGCTGTTAAGCCTGCTGGACCGCCGCCAATAATAATTAAATCCAAGGTCGAGTTTTTATCTGTTTTAACTGCTTTGGGTTTTGGTCTGGTTTTTAACTGAGTTGTCATGGGGTAATTAAATCCTCCTCGGTGATAATAACCTTGCCTCTGCCGCGTACGGATATTTTTTGCTCTTTCAAAGAAACTATGACCTCATCTCCCTTGAGTTTATTCTCTCCTTGTTCGGCCCGGGCTTTTCCGGCCAAAATGATTGAGCCATCCTCTGGTTTGTATAAAGCGGTATTGCCCCAAGCCTGGATGTCTTTGTAATCAATGCCGACATCGCCGGCCAATTCAATGACATTATTTTTTTGTTTGTATCGAATTTTGCCGCTATGAATTTTTGCTTCTCTCCAGGTTATCCTGGGGTTGCCTTTGGCTACAATTGAATTATCGGCGCTAATTACTTCAAAGACATCTGCTTCTAATGTCAGGGTTGAAAAACCTTTGGGCGCAATAGTAATTTTGGGGTGACCCTGTAAAGTAATCGTTTCCAGGCCTACATCGCTTTTTAACTCATCGGCATAACCAATTGCCTCGCCTCTATTTATGATTATCCCTCCTGAGCAGAATAATTTTTGGTCAGCCAATTTCCAGCTCAAGTTGTCGGCTTTAAATGAATAACCGGATCCCTGACCCAAGGGATTATCGAGCAGGATCTCTTTGGTCTTCATGTCCCATAAGGCAATAGGGGAGATGAAGGCTAAGACCGCCTTGCCATTCTTGAAAAATGTCCCGTTGACCTCTTTTAAGGTGGCCACTTCACTCGATTTGTTGACCATGGCGCTTTTGGCCTTAAGCTGCCAGTATTTAACCGCGGCCACAACTTCTTCAAACGTGACATCCTTGAATGATAAATCAGCCCTTTGTTCTTGTTCCTTTAGAGTTTGCTGGATACGGTTGGAAATCGTTTCTTTGGGGGCAAAAAGCGCCCACAGGAAAATACCGACTACAAATATAAGGGCAATAACCAGAATAACTTTATAAGTAGTTTTCATTTAGAACCCCAAACTTTTGAGTCTTACGGCTTCCAGTCTTTCTTTCCAGCCGCCCCAACTATCTCCTTTTTTAATATAGCCTTCACCCAAAAGGAGATGCAGCGCCGCTACGTTGCTGTCGATTGTTAAACCGGCCCGGGTTTTAGCTATGGCTTTGTCAACTTCACCCATTTCGCCATAGATAAGAGCAATATATCCATAAGCCCAAACATTATAAGGATCAAGTTTCAAGACATTTTCAAATTCTTTAATGGCCAGTGTTTTCATATCATTGAAATAATAGGCAAAAGCCAATCTGAAGCGCAATCTCCAGTCGGCCGGTTTGGCTGTAACTTCCTCGACATACGTAGCGATGGCTTGATTTTTAAACTTTGGGTTGAGTTCCGGTATTCTTGAAATAGTTTTCATGCCGTCAATAAGGTGATTGGTGTAAGCGTAAGTAACCGCCAAATCAAATTGGGTTACCGCGTCATTGGGGTTTGCCTTTACAGCGGCTTCTTTGACGGCCAGTTCTTGTTTGAGTTCCTTGGTGATACGCCAGGCATAAGCCGGGAAAAACCAATTAACAATTAACGATGACGCAATTAACAGTATTGTAAAATATATATATATTTTCATTTTTTGTTTAGTATTCTTTCCACAATGTTTGTCGTAGATTTACCTTTAATGGGGGTGATGACCACAACTTTGCCCCCCAACGATTCGACCAGTTTTTTTTCCGGTAGTCGATCAATTTTATAATCCCCGCCTTTAACGTGAATATCCGGCTTGACCAATTTAATTAAATTATCCGGCCTTTGTTCTGAAAAGATAGTGACATAGTCTACGCATTCAAGCGAAGCCAATATCTCTGCCCGTTCCATTTCCGATATATAGGGACGATCTTTACCTTTTAATTTGCGCACAGAATCGTCGCTGTTTAAACCAATAATCAGGATATCTCCCATTTTTTTTGCTTCGCGCAGATATCTCACATGTCCCAAGTGAAGCAAATCGAAACAGCCGTTGGTAAAAATAATCTTGGCTCCTTCGATTTTTAGCCTTTTGACAATGGCCGAGATTTCAAGGTGCAATTTTATTTTTCGGGTAATCGGTTCATGCCCTTCCAGCGCTTGTTCCAGTTCCTCGCGGAAGCAGGGGGCGGTACCGATTTTTTCCACCACAACCGAGGCGGCGGTGTTGGCTAACATGGCAGCATTAATAATGCCGGCTCCGGCACACATAGCCAGAGCCAGGGTCGCTATTACTGTATCTCCGGCTCCGGTAATGTCATAAACTTCTCGAGGAATTGCCGGAAGATATGTTACATTGTTCCTGGAAAATAGAGACATGCCGTCTCTCCCTCTGGTAATCAAGACATAATCTGCCCTGGCTAATTGGCGCAGAATTTTGCCGGTTTCAATTAAACTCTTTTCGTTAATAACTATCCGGCGTGTGGCAATCGCGGCTTCACGCAGATTTGGCGTGATGATTGTGGCCCCGCTGTATTTTGAATAATTAACCCCTTTGGGATCAACCGCAACCGGTTTTTTATATTTACGAGCCAGACCAATAGCCAATTGGGCTGTTTTTTCGGTGATTGCTCCTTTACCATAGTCTGAAATAATAATAGCATCAACCTTGGGGATTAGGTTCTGGAGGCGCCTGGCAATAGTGTTTATTGAGTCGGGGGAGAGTACGGTTCGATCTTCACGATCAATCCTCAGTAAATGTTGAGAGCCGGCGATGATTCTTGATTTTAATATAGTGGGGCGTTTTGTATCCACAATGATATGTTTTGTAGAAATCCTGGAAACAGCCAGTGCTTTGCGCAATTTATTGCCGGAGCTATCCCGTCCAATTATGCCTATCAGAAAGGGGCTGCCGCCAAGAGCGGCTACATTAGCGGCGACATTGCCGCAACCGCCGGGAACATGGTTTATATTGGAGACATCTGCGATAGGGACCGGGGCTTCAGGGGAGATGCGGCTGACCTTGCTCCAAACGTGTTCATCCAGCATCAGATCACCAAAAACCAGAATCTTTTTACCCTTCAGACGAGGGATGAGCCGTTTCAGGTTATCCATACGTGAATTATAGCTTATTATTGAAGAGCCAAGCAACTGCTTGCTTGAGATTTTCTGCGATATAGTCCGGTTTTTTTCTGAGCCGGTCTTTTTCCTTTTTTCCTTTGCCGGTCATGACAAAAACAGTCTTTGTTCCGGCTCTTTGACCGGCTTCTACATCGGTTGCTTTGTCGCCAATCATCCAGGACCGGGCTAGATCAATGTTTAGATCTTTCTCGGCCTTTTTAAATAAGCCAGGCTTTGGTTTTCTGCACTGACAATCTTGTTTATAAGGGTATAGCCCATGTTCTGGGTGATGAGGGCAATAATAAAGACCATCCAGGTAAGCGCCGCCGCTTAAAATAAATTTTTGCAGAGTTTTATCAATGGTTTGCAGCATATCTTCGGAGATAAGACCTTTGGCAACGCCGGCTTGATTAGTAATAACCACAACTTTATAGCCAGCTTCATTCAGTTTCTTAATTGCTTCAATTGAGCCGGGGATAAATTGGAGTTGCTGTGGAGAATTCAGGTAACCAACATCTTCCACAATAGTGCCATCACGATCAAGAAAGACTGCTTTATGCATTAAGAAAGAGTGCCTCTTCTATTAACCCGCAGATAATATGGCCAATGGTAATGTGGCTTTCCTGTATCCGTGGAGTTGCTTTGCCGGGAACGATAATGGCCAGGTCCGCAGCTTTAGCATTTGGCCCGCCGTCATAGCCAAGCAATCCGATTGTTTTACAGCCAATTTCTTTAGCTTTGTTAAAACCTAGAGTAATATTTTTTGAATTACCAGAGGTTGAGATGCCAATGACAATATCTCCAGCCATGGCTAGCCCTTCAATTTGTCTGGCAAAAATGGTCTCATAACCAAAATCATTGGCTAAACAAGTTAAAATTGATGAGTTGGTTGTTAGGGCGATGGCCGGGAGAGCTTTCCTGTTCTTAAGAAAGCGACCAATTAATTCTGCCGCCAGGTGTTGTGCGTCTGCCGCTGATCCACCATTGCCGCAAAAAATGATTTTATGGCCGGATTTTAGCGCTTCAATGCATAATTGGGCCGCAGTTTCGATTTCCGGCAGGCACTTTTCAATAATCGCACTTTTTACCGCAATGCTCTCTTTGAGTTCTGCTTTAATTTTATTTCTCATGATTAC
Source organism: candidate division WOR-1 bacterium RIFCSPLOWO2_02_FULL_46_20 (assembly GCA_001771365.1). Taxonomy (GTDB): domain Bacteria; phylum Margulisbacteria; class WOR-1; order O2-12-FULL-45-9; family O2-12-FULL-45-9; genus O2-12-FULL-45-9-A. The sequence goes on from METP01000048.1 coordinate 43,602, forward strand.
ATTTATCATTATATCATATTGTGATATAATTTTGCATGGAAACCAGATTTAGGAGGCCAGGGAAGCCATGTCAAAAAAATATAATGTTTGTGTATTAGGTGCGACCGGGATGGTCGGCAAAGAAATGATAAAGGTGCTGGAGGAAAGGAATTTTCCGGTCAACAAATTCCTCCCTTTAGCTTCGGAGCGCACCGCCGGCTCCAAGGTTAAATTTCAAGGCAAAGAATATACTGTGGGGGAAGCAACTCCTGAATCTTTTGAGGGGATGGAGATAGGTCTGTTCTCCGCCGGAGCCAAAATATCAAAAATTTTCGCGCCCGAGGCTGCCAAAAGAAATTGCGTGGTTATTGACAACACCAGCCATTTTCGCATGGATCCGGAAGTACCGTTGGTGGTGCCGGAAGTTAATCCTCAAGCGATCAAAAGACATAAAGGGATTATTGCTAATCCCAATTGCTCGACCGCACAAATGGTGCTGCCGTTGAAACCAATTTATGACGCGGTTGGGATTGAAAGAATTGTGGTTTCTACCTACCAGTCAACGTCAGGGTGGGGTAAAGAAGCGGTGGCCGAGATGTTTGAGCAGGCCAAAGCCTTGATTGCGGATCCATACGCCAAAATTACCGCTAAATATATCTTCAAACAAATAGCCTTTAACCTGGTGCCGCAGATTGATGCTTTTACCGACAATGGTTATACCAAAGAAGAAATAAAAATGGTGAATGAAACCAGGAAAATTTTTGAGGATGAGAACATCCAAATTTCCGCGACTTGCGTCAGGGTTCCTGTGGCTATCGGCCATTCGGAATCAGTTAATATCAAGACCAAAAAGAAAATCTCTGTGGCAGAAGTTAGAAAATTAATTGCCGGATTCCCGACCTGTGTAGTTCTTGACGATCCCGCCAAAGGAGAATATCCCACTCCCGTAGAGTGTGCCGGAAAAAATGAGACTTTTGTCGGCAGGATCCGCGAAGATATTTCACAGGCAAACGGCCTTGACATGTGGATTGTATCTGATAACCTGCGCCGCGGCGCCGCGCTTAACGCGGTTTTAATCGCGGAAAAAGTAATCGGCATCTAGTTGTAATCTACAGGCAGTTCCAGTTTTTTCTTGAGTGAAAGATTATAAAAATCTATCTTTTCCTGAGCGTAGTCCGGTTGTATGTAGTGATCAGGGGAGCGGTTAAAGGCGTTAACAAAAAAGCCCAGGATCATCCCGAGCGCTCCGGCGGTGGTAACAGTTTGCCCCGCGGAGGTAGCCGCGCCGCCCAGCATAACCAGGAATCCGGTGCCGATGATGAGATTGCCGGCATTTCTTGTGCCGGCTTTTTGAAATTCCAAATCACGAATCCGCACTAATTCATCCTTATCACCGATTAATTCGAGGAATTCCAGGTCAGAGAGCTTGCGCACGCCGCCCTTAAAAATATACCATTCTGTAATTTCTTTAACTTCTGATTGCGATAGAGAAGAGGTCGAAATATCCGTATTGCTGGTACTGTAGGCTTCATAAGAGTAGGTGGTAGTGTCGATATCTGTGTGACCATAGTTCTTTCTCTCATCGATCAATCGTTTATTGATCACTAATTGCAGTTTGCTGTTTTTATAGGTGAGTTGATTTACGTATTCTTGCTCGGTTGGTGTTTCAGCCAATAACGGGGTTGCGGCTAAGATACAGATCAGGCCAACTGTTGTAAGTCTCATTAAAGCAATTATAGCACAAGCCCGAGCCTTGCCCCAGTTGCTAAAGTTGTTTTCCTTGCGGAGACGTTGGCGGGCTGATGATAGGCGTAAAGGCGGGAGGCTGGGTCTGCTTCGATATTTCAAGGTGATCACCACAGCCTTTAACCAGGAGCTGTTGTGCGGACGAAAAGCCAACGGCGGCAATTACTTCTTGTGGGATGACTACCCTGCCATTCGTATCAAATTCAAGTTCAAAAGTGGACGAGTAAAATGTTTTAATTTCATTAAAATTGCCGATGGTTTGTCGCAAAGCTTCCCACGCGGTTTGCGGGTAAAGATAGATCATCTTCGGATCTTTTGATTGTTCCCGTTGGATGATTACCAGCCGGAAGTTTGCCCCAAGCTGTTGGCGCCATTTGCTTGGGATAACTACTCTCCATTTTGAATCAAGAGTGCGTGGGTGATAGCCAAAGAAGACCTCCGGCCCGTAAAATCGGGTTGCTTCAGTCGGTCTCGCTATTCTTGCTGATGTTAGGATTCTCATGCTTTATTATCTTCATATCCAATAGAAAATTTCATTTTTTAGTGATATAATTTTACAAAATTGTGGCTGGAAAACAAAAACAAATAGAGTATTTTGAAAATCTGCTGGCAAAACACGGGGAGAATTATCTGGCCCTTGACTGGAACAACACTGAGGGGCAGAAATTAAGATTTCAAATTCTGGCCGAAATTCTTGTTTTTGGCAAAAAATCGGTAAAGGTCTCTCTTTTGGATGTGGGGTGCGGCTTTGGCGATCTTTACGCTCTTTTTAAAGAAAAGGGGATGTTGGCCAGCCATCGTATCAATTATACCGGTTTTGATATTTCTCCCGGGATATTGGAGGTTGCCAAAAAGAAGCATCCGGAAGCCAAATTTGAGCTGAAGGATATCCTGGAAGAACCAAAATGCCCAAAGTTTGATTATATTTTCTGTTCCGGGGTCTTTAATATCAGGACGGCTGACAAGGAAACACATCTGGCGTTTGTAAAGTCGATGCTGGTCAGAATGTTCGAGCTGGCTCATTGCGGTGTGGCAGTGAATTTTTTGAGTGAAGGGATTTTACCCATTTGTAACCGGGAAGATTTAAACTCAGGGAGATATTTTATCTTTAACCCGACCGAGATCCTTGATTTTTGCCGTTCTATTTGCGGTCGATATATGTTAAGGCATGATTATCATCTCGGCGATTTTAGTGTATACTTATTAAAATGATAAACCCATTGGCACGTCTGGTGCCGGCGTTGATAGCTTTGTTAATAATTGTCGCGGCCGGAGTGACCGGGTACCATTTTATAGAAGGCTGGCCGTTTTTTGATTCCATTTACATGCTGGTTATCACTCTCTTTACGGTTGGCTTCGAAGAAGTTCAGCCTCTCTCAGACTCGGGCAGGCTGCTTACTATGGTAATTATCATATCTGGCGTAGGTACCGCCATATATGCGGCAGGCCAGTTGGGCGAAATGATTATCGAGGGACAAATTTTTGGCTACAGGAGGAGAAGAAGAATGGAAAAAAAGATAAGGGAGCTAAAGGATCACTACATTATCTGTAGTTTTGGGCGGGTAGGGCACAAGGTGGCGCAGGAATTTGAAACAGCCAAGATCCCTTATGTTGTTATTGATTCCAAGCCGGAAACTGCTGTTGAACTGGAACCCAAGGGGACTCCTTATTTGGTGGGGAGCGCAGCCTCTAACGGGGTCCTGAAAGAGGCGCAAATAGAAAAGGCTAAGGGGCTGATTGCCTGCGCGGATTCGGACATGGAAAATGTGTTTGTGACCCTTTCGGCGCGTTCAGCTAATAAAGACATCTATATAGTGGCGCGGGCCAGCGGCCAGGACGCTGAGGATAAGCTAAAAATGGCCGGAGCCAACAGGATCATTTCCCCTTATTTCATTTCCGGCAGGCGGATGGCGGCTTTGGCCATCAGGCCGGTGACCAGCGATTTTCTCGATACGGTTATGCATGGGGAACACCTGGAATTTAATTTGCGGGAAATTGAAGTGCCGGAAAAATCTTTTGTGATCAATAAAACTTTGGAAGAGGCCCAGATCAGGCAAAAATCAGGCGCTAGTGTTTTGGCTATTCATAAGCCGGACGGTGGTTTTAATTTGCAACCTTTGGCAATTTCTAAAATTGAATGCGGCGATATCTTAATTGTGATCGGAACGCAAGAGCAATTAGACCTGCTGGAGAGAATGGTAAAATGAACGTAGTGGAGCAAGTCGCGGAACTAATGCGTGTGGCGGCGCGCACCGCTCCTAAAGCCCGAGGGATTGATCTGCTTGAGATTAAAGTTATTAAGGGCGAAACTATCAAAAAGCTTTCGAAAAAGATGCTGCAGATTGGCAAAGCGGCAAACAATAATACGTTTTTGCGGGACGGCGAAAACATTTTAAAAGCAGAGGCGATTGTTCTGCTGGGCACGGTAAGCAGATATTTGGGATTAAGATTGTGCGGTTATTGCGGTTATGCCAATTGCGCGGAAGCGGAAAAAGCCAAATTGATGTGCGCTTTAAATACAGGAGATTTGGGTATCGCTATTGGTTCCGCGGTTTCTGTGGCCATGGATCATCGGATTGATAATCGGGTTATGTATTCGGTGGGTAAAACCGCCCTGGAGATGGGCTTGCTGGGCAAAGAGGTTGTGGCAGCGTACGGAGTTCCTTTGTCGGCAACAGGCAAGAATCCATTTTTTGATCGCGATTAGTACTTCGACAAGCTCAGTACGAGGAGGAGATAATGTTTAACGGAATAAGAACAATATTTGAAAAAGATCCGGCGGCGGCCAATATCTTTGAAGTGTTGCTGTACCAGGGATTGTGGGCCATGTTTTTTCATCGTGTAGCGCATTGGCTTTATTCGATAAAGATTCCTGTTCTGCCGCGTTTGATTTCACAAATTTCGCGTTTGCTGACCTTAATTGAGATCCATCCCGGGGCCAAAATCGGCAGAAAGTTTTTTATTGACCATGGTAATGGGGTAGTTATTGGCGAGACCGCGGTTATTGGTGATGATGTCGTTATTTATCAGGGTGTTACTTTGGGGGGTACGGGCAGAGAACAGGGGAAACGTCATCCTTCCATTGGTGATAATGTGGTGATAGGTGCCGGAGCGATTGTTTTGGGTAATATTAGTATTGGTGATAATTCCCGCATCGGGGCCGGCTCTGTGGTGACCAAGTCTATTCCGCCCGACACAACTGTCGTGGGCAACCCTTCGTGGATAATTAGGCGTGAAGGTAAAAAATTAGCTCCGCTTGAACACGGCTCATTGCCCGATCCTGTGCACAAAGCCTTTGATGAACTAAATAATCGCATAAAAGCGTTGGAAGAAAAATTAAAGTAAATGCCCCTCAAAATCTATAACACCTTAACCAAACAAAAAGATGAATTTCAACCCCTGGACCCGCCCAACGTTAAAATGTATGTTTGCGGTATTACTCCGTATGATGAAACTCACTTAGGTCACGCGCGGGCTTATGTGACTTTTGATGTTATTCGGAGATATTTGGAAGAATTGGGCTATAGGGTTGAGTATGTGCAAAATATAACTGATGTTGATGACAAGCTCATTAAGAAATCTCAAGAGAGCGGAGAGACGGTTGAATCAATTGCTGCCCATTTTACTGATTCTTATAAGTCGGTGATGAAAAAACTCAATATTCTCGATCCGACACAATATGTGAAAGCTACAGATCATATTCAAGAGATGGTCAAGTGGGTCAAAAGGTTGATTGATAAAGGCTTTGCTTATGAGATAGAGGGTGATGTCTATTATTCAGTGGAGAAATTTAGAGAATATGGCAAGCTTTCAAAGAGAAAAATTGAAGACATGGTGTCCGGCGCAAGAGTGGCTGTTGATGAAAGGAAAAAGAATCCTTTGGACTTTGCTTTGTGGAAAACGGCCAAAGAAGGAGAGCCTGCCTGGGGTTCGCCGTGGGGAAAGGGTAGGCCGGGCTGGCACATTGAATGTTCAGTGATGTCAACAAAGTATCTTGGCGAGCAATTTGACATCCATGGCGGCGGGCTTGATCTTGTTTTTCCTCACCATGAAAACGAGATTGCCCAGACAGAAGCGGTGACCGGCAGATCGCCCTGGGTTAAATATTGGGTCCACAACGGGTTTGTTAATGTTAATAAGCAGAAAATGTCAAAGTCATTGGGGAATTTTTTTACTTTAAAAGATATTTTTAAGCAATTTGAGCCCATGGCCGTGCGTTTATTTATTTTGCAGACCCATTACCGCGGGCCGATTGATTTTAGTGATCAGGAATTGGAAAAATCTAATACTGCTTATGGAAATTTGTGTAATTTTGTTGATAATGTAAACTCCATTTTGGAAATAGGATCAAAAGATATTCCCAGAGTAAGAGCTCACTTTGATGATGAAGTTAAGGGCAAACTAGAAAACTTTGAAAAGAGATTTAGAAAAGAAATGGATGATGATTTTAATACTGCTGCCGCTTTAGCCGTTGTTTTTAAGGTGATTAGCTTCTTTTATTCTAGCTTAAAGGAAAAACAAATTGATTTGGTTGACGTCAAAAAGATAAAAGAAATGGTATCAGGTTTTTCTGCGATTTTAGGGATTAATGTTAGGGAAACGAAATTGGACGACGAGTCAAAACGTTTGGTCCTGGATTTAGATAGGGCACGATCGAATAAAGATTTTGCCACGGCAGACCAAACAAGGTTGGCATTAGAAAAGATGGGGTATAAAGTGAAAAATACCAAGGCAGGGACTGTGTTGACAAGGGCTGCGGCATGGCTGCCAAAGTTATAAGTGTTTCATGTTTGACCCCCTAATTTTTATTGTGTATACTTGAAATATTACAAGAGGAGTTGAGGAGATATGAGCAAATTAACAACAGAAAAGATTATGGCTTCTTTGAAGAAAAACAAAGAAGTTTTAAAAAAACATCTTGTCAAGAGGATTGGCTTGTTTGGTTCTTATGTCAGAGGAGATGAAAACGAGAAAAGCGACATGGATTTTTTAGTTGAGATGTCAAGGCCTTCATATGAACATTTTTTTGATCTCGCTACTTATTTAGAAAATCTTTTTGGGAAAAAAATTGAATTGATTACGCTGAAAGGAATGAGTCCTCACATCTGGCCATATATAAAAAAGGAGATCAAATGGTATGAAACATGATGGCGTTTATCTGCGGCATATTCTTGATGAGATCGTTTATCTGGTCAATGAATCTTCAACAATAAGTCCAGAGGAATTTTTAAAGAATGAAACATTAAAAAGAGCGTTTTCCCGCAGTCTGGAAATAATTGGAGAGGCAGCAAAGCACCTGTCTTCTAGTTTAAGAGAAAAGCATGCAAAAGTAGAATGGGGCCAAATTACTGGTTTGAGAGATAAGCTTATTCATCATTATTTTGGTGTTGATTGGGATTTGCTCTGGGATATTGTCAGAAATAAACTGCCCGAATTTCGACAACAAATCGAATCTATCTTAAATGAGTTGACGGAGTAAATGCTTGACCCAAAACTAATCAGAAACAATCCGGACGCCGTTAAAAAAGGCTTAAAAAATCGCAAAGCCGATACTTTTCTGGTTGAGCGCTTTTTGGCCATTGACGAAGAATGGCGAAAATTAATTATTGAAGTTGATGAGCTGAAAGCCAAACGCAACACGGTTTCTGATCAGGTTGGTAAGATGAAGAAGAATGGCGAGGCGGCGGACGATATTATTGCTGAAATGAAAGGGTTGTCCACCAAAGTCAAAGAACTTGATGAAGAACAAAAGAAGGTAGAGCAGCGGCTAAATGCAATTAGCCTGGAGATGCCCAACACCCCGCATATCTCCGTTCCTGTTGGCATTGATTCCCGTGATAATCTTGAAGTGAGGACTTGGGGTGATAAACCAAAATTTAAATTTAAGGCCAAAGCACACGACGAAATCGGGAGAAATCTGGGCGTGCTAGATTTTGAACGAGCAGCTAAAATTTCCGGCGCCAGATTTGTTGTTTACAGGGGAATGGGGGCGGCGCTTGAACGAGCCTTAATCAATTTTATGCTCGATATTCATATAAAAGAACATGGCTACACGGAAGTATTGACCCCTGTCCTGGTTAATGCAAAAAGCATGTTAGGCACCGGCCAGCTGCCAAAGTTTGCCGAAGACTTGTTCCGCTGCAAAGATGACGATCTTTATTTAATCCCTACGGCAGAAGTTTCCGTAACAAACCTTCATGCTAACGAAATTGTCCAGGCAAAAGATTTGCCAATTCAATATGTTTGCTATTCCCCTTGTTTTAGAAGAGAAGCCGGTTCTTATGGCAAAGATGTTAAGGGGATTATCCGCCAGCACCAATTTAATAAGGTTGAACTGGTAAAATTTGCCGAGCCGGACAAGTCGTATGAAGAATTGGAAAAGCTGACTCAAGAGGCAGAAAAAATATTGCAGAGATTGGGACTGCCATATCGGGTAGTTGAACTTTCTACCGGCGACCTTGGTTTCGCTTCCGCTAAAACCTATGATCTTGAAGTCTGGTTCCCGTCAGAAAATAAATATCGCGAAATTTCTTCCTGCTCAAATTTTGAGTCTTTCCAGGCTCGTCGGGCAGGGATCCGTTTCCGCTCAGGCCTTAATTCAAAACCCGAGTACCTGCATACTTTGAATGGTTCTGGCCTGGCGATTGGGAGGACCTTTGCCGCTATCCTTGAAAATTTTCAACAAGAAGATGATTCGGTGATTGTTCCTGAAGCGCTGCGGCCTTATTTGCACGGGACAAAGGTAATAAATTAGACAATGCCGCTTTATGATTATAAATGCGCGAAGTGCAGTCATGTTTTCGAAGTCGTGCAGAAAATTTCAGAAGAGCCGCTGAGATATTGCCCGCAATGCAAGGGGCCGATCAAGCGTTTAATTTCCGCGGCGGGGATTATTTTTAAAGGTTCTGGCTTTCACGTAACTGATTATGGGAAACGAGGGACGAAGGACGAAGGACGAAAGACGGAGAAAAAAACAGACGTTAAAGAGACAAAAAGTTCGCCAGAAGCTGCTTCCCCGCCGAAGTCAAAATTGACTCAGGGTGGAACTGAACCCCCTCCAAAATAAACTTCTTGTGTCTGATCCCCATAATCTCGTCTTGATCGGTTGTCGCGCTGATTTCAAAACAATCCGGCAGGCTTTCCTTTTCCACGATCAATGAGTGGTAGCGCGTGGCGGTAAAAGGATTGGGGAGATTTCTAAAAATAGTCTTGCCATCGTGTTTGATCTCCGAAGTTTTACCATGCATTAGTCTTGCCGCTCGAATTACTTTGCCGCCAAAAACCTCGGCAATTGATTGTTCACCCAAACAGACGCCTAAAATCGGGATTTTACCGGCAAAATGTTTAATGACTTCTTTGGAAATGCCGGCATCTTTTGGCTCGCCTGGGCCGGGAGAGATGACGATGCTTTTGGGTTTAAGTTTTTCAATCTCTTTGATGCTTATCTTGTCATTGCGGAAAACTTGCAGATCTTCACCCAGCTCGCCCAGATACTGGACAAGATTATAGGTAAACGAGTCATAGTTATCGATCATTAAAATCATTCTTCGACTCCTCCTCGACTCACTTCGTTCGCTCGGAGTCGCTCAGAATGATCCTGAGCGAAGCCGAATGGATCATGTTATAATTATAACATAGATGAAGAGCAGACTAATAACATATACCGAAAGAGAAACTTGGAATGATTTTGTGTCGCGGTCAGCGGAATGCCCAGTGCTGCAATCTTTTGAGTGGGGAGAATTAAAAGCCAATTTTGGCTGGCAACCGCTCAGACTAGCCATTGAAGCTGAAGGGAAATTCATAGCCGGCATATCAATTCTAAAAAAGAAAATGCCTCATCTGCCTTATTCATTATTTTATGCTCCCCGCGGACCTATTGTTGATTATAACAATAGGGAGGTGTTAGAGTGTCTCCTGCATGCCGTGGAAAAAGAGGCGGATAAACATCATGCTGTTTCCCTCAAAATAGATCCGGCTGTTCTTGAGCCGGGGCTCTTGCCTGCTTTAGGTTTTATCAAAGCGGGCAAACAGATCCAGCCACGCGCCACAATCATTTTGGATTTAACCAGAGAAAAAAACGAAATCCTGATGAGTTTTGAAGAGAAGACCAGATATAACATTAGACTGGCAGCCAAAAAAGGGGTCGCGATCAAAGAAAATCTATCGGATAAAGGCCTCAGTGAATTTTATGAATTATATAAAGGGACGGCCGCCCGGGATAAATTTCTTATTCATCCGGTGACTTATTATCAAAAAATTAGAGAGATTATTTTTGAAAATGGTTTAGGCAGTAATTTTATCGCTTACTATAACGAAAAGCCGATTGCCGCGGTAATCGTTTTTTGTTTTGGCTCAAAAATCTGGTATATGTACGGAGCTTCTTCTTCGGAACACCGCAATCTGATGCCCAATCATCTGCTGCACTGGCAGATTATCCAATGGGCCATGGAAAAAAAGTATAAAACCTATGATTTGTGGGGAATCCCGGCTAATCCGCATGAAGGTCATTCGCTGTGGGGAGTTTATCGGTTTAAAAAAGGTTTTAATGGTGAGACGGTAAAATATATTGGAGCTTATGATTTTCCATATATCCAATTATTTTATAATGTTTTTGAGCATGGGGTGAGGTGGTTTCAAAACTTTCGCAGTTTTATGATTAAAGGCAAAGTAGAGGACTCACTATCAGAATGACTATTACCTACGATTCGAGAAAAGTTAGGCCCGGAGACGTGTTTGTGGCAATCCCGGGGTTCAAAGTTGACGGAACAGATTTTATCCGTCAGGCTATAGCCAACGGAGCTAAAGTTATTGTAGCCGAAAATGAGGTTAAAGTTCCGGCTGGGGTAAAGTTTGAAAAAGTCCCTTGTGCCCGCAAAGCTTTGGCCCGTCTGGCCAATAAATTCTATGATTATCCTTCTAAAAAGATAAAATTGATCGGTATAACCGGCACTAATGGGAAAACCACGACCTCGTATCTTATAGCTTCAATTCTCAAAAAAGCCGGTTACAAGGTTGGAGTGATTGGGACGATCAACGGTGGTTTAACTACGCCGGAGTCGCTCGATTTGCAGGAAATGCTGGCGGATATGGTTGAGCAGGGGATAACCCACGTGGTGCTGGAGGTCTCTTCGCACGCTTTGGCTTTGGATCGGGTGTCCGGTTGTGATTTTGATATTGCCATTTTTACCAATTTGACTCACGATCATTTAGATTTTCATAAAACAAAAAAAGAATATCTGGCGACCAAGCTAAAACTTTTCGAGAATCTCAAACAAGATGGGGTTGCCATCGTGAATGTTGATGACCCGGCCAGTAAAGATATTTTTGAGGTAGTTCAAGGTGAGATTGTGACCTATGGAGTGGGTCAGGCCAGGCATGAACTGCGCAGCACCAAACATAATGAGTTTGATACTAAGGTTTCCGGAATTGCCATAAGACAAGATTCCATGAGCTTAACAATTAATTCGCGGGAGCTGCGCACCCCATTAATAGGTATACCCAATGTCTATAATATAGCAGCGGCCTATCAATGCGCCTTAGTTCTGAATATTCCGCAAATGATAATTAAAAAAGGGATTGAGGCTTTGCAGGGTGTGCCAGGCCGAGTTGAGCGTATTGATTTTGGTCAGCCATTTTCGGTTGTCGTCGATTTTGCTCATTCCCCGGATGCTTTGCAAAAATTAATCGAAACTTATCGACCGTTAACCGAAGGAAAAATTATTCTTGTCTTTGGTTGTCCTGGGGATCGAGACAAAGACAAGCGACCGGTGATGGGGGGGATTGCGGCGAAGCTGGCTGACGTTTCTATTATTACTACTGATGATCCGCGTAGTGAGCATCCTGCAAGTATAGTGGATAATATTGTCGCGGGTATCCGGTTACCCGGTTATCCGGATATCCGGGACCGCTGCCGCATAATTATCGACAGACGGGAGGCTATCAGGAAGGCTTTGGAACTGGCCGAAAAAGGAGATACTGTGCTTATAGCGGGACGGGGTCATGAGAAGTATCAGGATTTTAATGGTAAAAAAGTGGAGATTGATGATAAGATTGAAGTTGGGCGAATATTAAATGCGCACAATTGAATGGAAAAATAACAAAGTTAAAATAGTTGACCAGACACTTTTGCCTAATCGCTTAAAGTTTATTCACTTAAAGAACCTCTCCGAAGTTGTTCGTGCCATCAAAATCATGCAGATACGTGGCGCGCCGGCTTTGGGAGCGGCGGCAGCCTTTGGGCTGGTGTTGGGAGCCGCCAATCTTAAGAGAGCGGCTAGAGATCTGTTAAATTCCCGCCCTACGGCGGTAAACATCAGGTGGGCGGTGGAGCGGATGCTCAAAGTTCCTAACCCCAATAAAAAATCTTTGTTAGCGGAAGCTTTGAAAATTGCCGAAGAAGATGTGGAGATCAATAAAAAACTGGGGGCTTATGGAGCCAGGTTGATAAAGTCGGGTATGAAGATCCTGACTGTTTGCAATGCCGGGGCGCTAGCCACGGTTGATTATGGCACAGCAATTGGTGTGATTAGAGCGGCCCATGACCAGGGCAAAAAAATACATGTCTATCCAGCTGAGACCCGGCCCAGACTGCAAGGAGCCAAATTAACGGCCTGGGAGCTTAAACAAGCCAAAATCCCCTTCACATTAATTACCGATAACATGATTGGTTATCATATGCAAAAGGGATTGATCGACGTAGTGGTGGTGGGGGCTGATAGGATAGCCAAAAATGGTGATACAGCCAATAAAATCGGCACTTACGCGGCGGCCGTTCTGGCCAAAGCGCATGGTATCCCTTTTTATATTGCCGCTCCGTTTTCAACGGTTGACCTTCAAACAAAAACAGGCAGCGATATCGTGATTGAAGAACGAACTCCTGCTGAGGTGACTGATATTGGCAAGACAAGAATAGCACCCAAAGGAATTAAAGTTGCCAATCCGGCTTTTGATGTTACCCCGGCCAGGTTAATCAAAGGGATAATAACAGAAAGGGGAATTTTTAAACCGGGCACTATCCGTTAAATCTATAACTGAGGGTTTCTGTGTCAGATTCGTCGATCTCAATCATAGTGTAGGGAAAAAAAACATTGGTGTCGGTTTCTCGGACGTTTAAATCTTCTAATCTTACTTCCAGATGAACATCGGCCGGGAGCACCATTAAATCGTTGGACTTTCCGCCAGCCATGGGCTGTGCCCAATTTTTAATTATACGGCTGATAATTTCCCGCCTGCCGGAAAACTCTTCGCCAAACTCGGTTAAAATTGCCAGAAGTGGTTTGCCGAGCCTGGCTTCCTTGATAAGATTGATGGAGCCGGACATTCCAAGATGCTGGCTTAATAATTTCCCTTCCTCTTTTTCTACCGAGCCAATGTTGAGCAGCAATACCTGGCACTCTTTATATTCTCGTCCCAGGCCTGCCTCGTAGCGGCTGTCGCCGGTTATGCCAATATTTAAGCAGCCGCCGTTTTTGCAATCAGGGATCCTGGTATGGATTACCAGACCGACAGATGATTCCTGGTTGGTCCAGCGCTCTATGTGATATGCGGGTTTAATTGACAGGGTAAAGCCCTGTTTTTCCATTAAAGAGAGCCCTTCGATCTCAGTGATCTCCGCGCCCGGGACCAGTAATTTGAAGTTTATCTCGCGGTTGCCAAATAGATCGGTAGCAGAAAGTAAACCATGGAATTTTAAGAGTGTGCCGGAAGAGCCAAAAATATCAACAACCTTGGATTTTCTCTGTTCATTATGGTCGTTGTATTTGGCTAAAAGCGACAGGATCCCTTCGACTGATTCTGTATGGTCATCATGATCATGGGTGATGATAATGGCATCAATATCGGCGATCCCCAGACCCAAATCCCTAAAGATGTCAAAAAAATCATAACCCGGGTCAATG
>METP01000048.1:57272-60801 GCA_001771365.1 candidate division WOR-1 bacterium RIFCSPLOWO2_02_FULL_46_20
ATATTTAAATCCCTGATTAGTTTCGCCTGGTTTTTCTTGATGATTTCTCGTGTGGGGAAAAGGGTTTCTTCCATGTAGGCAATGGCTCGGGCGGAGGGGCCGTTGATTTTTTTGCTATGCAGATCAAACTGGCGGGAAGCTTTGAAATCTTTGTAAGCTTCTTGAAAACGGCCCTGAAGAAAATGAGCAATGCCGCGCAGATAAGCCGGCAGTCCCACGTCGCCGTGTTCTTTTTGCATTTTTAGCAGCAGGGCGTCATAGATTAATTCTGCTTCCCGGTAGAGATTGTCGTCAATGCAGGAATAACCCAGTAAATTCCAGAGCTCAATATTGCCGGCCGGTAATTGCTGCAGGATTTTGATGATTTCTTTGATATTTTTTTTGATCCATTCTTTACGGCCGCGCTGATTTAAGCGGTGGAGGTTTTGCCAGGTGTTGGGTCTTTGGACATCAATGATATCTTGCTGCATATTTAGATCTTCCAGGTGACGCCGATCATTTGAGTCCTGTTATAGGCGCCGCCCAGGTAGGCATAATCAACAAGTAACTGTTCAATCCCCAGGCTGAAACCGGCGGTTTTACTGCTGTCCGACTGACCAGCTCGCAGGGCCAGGCCATAAATCGGTTTTACTTCAAGCCCGTAGTGCATGGTTGGCCCCTGTCCATTTTGGCCGAAGATATTGTGCATATCCGCGGCCACGGTTACTTGTCGGACAGGTTTAATGGCTCCGCCAATATTAACATTCATCTGGTAGCGGGTTTTAGTATTGTTGGCCCATTGGATATCCGTGGTAAGCAGCTCTTTGGCGGTAAGGCCAAACATTAGCGTGTCAGAAATTCTTAATAATCCACCCAGGTCTAATCCGGCGCCAAAACCTTTGGTGCCGGTGCTGGGGATTTTAAGATCATAAAGGTTTAGATTGGCTCCGACCGCGGCGATTTCGCCCCAACCGGAGGCAACCGAAAAAGAATACCAGTTAGTATCCTGGTCTGTGGCCGCGTTGGCATTTTGATCTGACATTATTGTGATCCCCCCGCCAAACTGGGCCTTGCCTAAGGGGGTCAGCTCTTTTTCGGTATAGTCATACCTGCTGTCCCAATAAGTAGGGCGGTAGTAGTTTGGGCTATGCCAGGGTGAAGCATACATATAGTGGCGAGATTGTTGTGAGGCTTCCTTGAGTGCCGCCCTGGCATACTTTTTGGCTACGTGGATAGTTCCCCTGGCAATCTCTTTAGCCGCGGCTTTGGCGATCTCTTTTTTAGAAATTGGCGTTATTTCGGAATCATCCCCTTCTTCTTTAACCGTGTCAGCCATGGATTCTTCTTTGTCAAACTTTTCTTCCGTGCGGCCCCAATTTTTTTTAACAATTCCGCGGTCAGCCAGATATCTGGCGCCGTCGTAGGCAAACATAGAGGCAAGCCCAACCCCGGCGATCCAGGAGAAAGGATCCATGCCGATCTCAAAGCAGCCTTTAAGCGCAAAGGCATTGTCGCCAATAGATTGATTACGATTAGTTAATTGATAATTTGCGGCAACGTCAATCCCCGGGTTGATGGCAAACCCTGCGGGATTATAATAGGCGGCGTAGGCATCATCGGCAATAGCGGTAAAAGCTTCGCCCATGCCCATGGCGCGGGGAGAATAAATCGCCGAACTGCTCTGCGCCAGTAAAGTAGAAAGAATCAATAAGGCCATGATTTTTCTTGGCATCTTAAGAAAATTGTAACAAAATCAACTTGTTTATACAAGCTGTGGATGATAAAATTTAAATAATAAGGAAAAAGGAGGCAAAAATGGCTATTGTTGATAGAGCACGTGAGATTATTTTGGATCCCAGGCTTACCTGGCAGACAATCAAGGAGGAAGTTTATAACATTAAACAATTGTTTGTTAATTATGCCGCTCCCCTGGCACTTATTCCAGCGGTCTGTGGTTTGATCGGTATGACACTTGTGGGAATTCGCTTACCCTCAGGCAGTGTCGCTCGAGCCCCTTTTGCTGAAGCATTTATTGGCGGGGCTTTAGGCTATGTTTTGCATTTAGGTGGTATTTTTGTCGCGGCCTGGGCGATCGCCCGTCTGGCTTCGTTATTTGAGGCCAAGTCTGATCTTGATCTGTCGGTTAAATTGGTGGTCTATGCGATGACTCCCGCCTGGTTGGTGGGTGTTTTTTCTATGGTGCCCGGGCTGAGTATTATATCTATTATAGCTTTTTATTCAATTTATCTGTTGGTGCTTGGGTTGCCTGTACTTTTAGAAGTTCCTGCCAATAAAGTTTTTTTGTTTACCATGTCCATTTTGTTAACCGGTTTTATTATTAGTTTTATTATTTCGATGATATTGGTTGGCACGGTTTACGGCCCCATGTATATGCGCATGATGGCGGTGTAGCGAGTAGTTTTCCAAATAAGGCCAGGGACGGGGTTATCGGCAGGTCACAACGTTAGGACTTTAAGCGACTTAATCCAGTTAGTAAATCACCTTATTTAAAGGATATTCGACGATTCCCCTGGCGCCGGCTTTTTTTAGGCACGGGATAAGTTCTCTTACTATTTCTTCGCCCACAACTGTGTCTACGTCTACCCAGGAAGTGTTGGAGAGTTCGGAGATTGTCGGGGTTTGCAGAGCTGGCAATAGCTTGAGCAGATTGCCCAAGCTACCCTTCATGACATTCATTTTTAGACCGACTTTACTTTCTGCCTGCAAGGCACCTTGCAGCAGCATAATGAGATTGTTGAGCTTTTCCTTTTTCCAGGTATCGGCCATGCATTCTTTGTTGGCAATAACTACGGTGTTGGACTCCAAAACAGTATCAATTATTTTAAGTCGATTAGCTTTAAGAGAAGAGCCTGTTTCGGTAAGTTCTACTATGGCATCGGCTAATTCCGGCGGCTTAGCTTCGGTGGCTCCCCAGGAGAATTCAACTTTTGCGTTTACCTTATTGGTTTTGAGATATTTTCTGGTAGTATTAACAAGTTCGGTGGCAATTCTCTTATTTTTCAGCTCTTTGACGGTTTTAATCTTTGAGTTTTCCGGTACAGCCAAGACCCATTTGACTTTACGCAAACCTTGCTTGGCATAAACCAAATCAGCAACTCTTCTAACTTTACAACCGGATTCTACTACCCAATCTGTGCCGGAGAGACCGCAGTCTAAAACTCCGCTTTCAACATAGCGGGCCATTTCCTGGGCGCGAATAAGCATGGCTTCCAGCTCCGGATCATCTACGCTGGGATAATAGGACCGTGAATTGGCTTTAATAATCCAGCCGGCTTTTTTGAAAAGCTCAAATGTTGATTCCTGCAAACTACCTGTGGGAAGCCCAATTTTTAGCCTGTTTGACATAATTTTTACTCCTTGCCCCGAGCCTGTCGCGGAGCTTAACCATTTTGCAGAAATCATAGCACCAAATATTTATTGATGCAAGGTGAAACTTTACGAAGCTAATTAAAAAAAGCGAAGTAAAGTGAAATTTTTGCTTTCGCAAACCGATAATATTGCGGTGGTTAATAATGTTTAGGGTCATCTC
>METP01000049.1:0-23424 GCA_001771365.1 candidate division WOR-1 bacterium RIFCSPLOWO2_02_FULL_46_20
TTGCTTGATAAGAAGGCTCTGTTTTACAGAGCCTTCTTATTTTGTTATACTTGCATTGAAAAAAATAGCAAGAGTGGAGGATAACTATGCACTTTAATATTGAGAGTATTCGTAAGCAGGATCCCGAAGTTGCCAGCGCGATTGACCAGGAACTCGAACGCCAGCAAAATAATCTGGAAATGATCGCCTCAGAAAATTTTACCTCGCGAGCGGTGCTGGAAGCCTGCGGCACGGTTTTAACCAATAAATACGCCGAAGGCTATCCGGGTAAAAGATATTACGGCGGTTGTCAAAAGGTGGATATTGTGGAATCATTGGCGATCGAACGGGCCAAGAAATTATTTGGCGCGGAACACGCCAATGTCCAGCCGCACTCCGGCTCTCAAGCAAACATTGAAGCCTATCTGGCTTTCTTAAAACCCGGCGACACAATCCTTGGGCTCAATCTTTCTCACGGCGGCCATTTAACCCACGGCAGTCCGGTTAACGCTTCCGGCATCTTGTTTAATGTTGTGGCGTATGGGGTTAGCCAAAAAGATGAGACAATTGATTTTGATCAAGTTAGATCTTTGGCCAAAGAGCATAAGCCAAAATTAATCGTGACCGGAGCAACCGCGTATCCGCGCATCATTGATTTTAATAAGTTTAGAGAAATATGTGATGAAGTAGGGGCGGTGTTGATGGTTGATATTGCCCATATCGCGGGCTTGGTGGCGGCCGGACTTCATCCGTCCCCGGTCCCGGTTTCGGAGGTCGTGACTTCAACTACCCATAAAACTCTGCGCGGTCCTCGCGCCGGGTTAATATTATGTAAAGAAGCGTACGCCAAGCAAATTGATAAATCTGTTTTTCCCGGAAATCAAGGCGGCCCGTTGGAACATGTTATCGCGGCCAAGGCAGTCTGTTTTAAAGAAGCCCTGACGCCTGAATTTAAAAAATACCAGGGGCAGATCATCAAAAATGCCCGGACCCTGGCTGAAAGATTGTTGGGCAATGGTTTTCGCCTGGTCTCCGGCGGGACAGACAACCATCTGGTCCTGGTTGACCTGCGTCCCAAAAAGATCACCGGAAAAATAGCCGAGAAAGTTCTGGATGAAGTTGGGATTACCGTTAATAAAAACACCATCCCTTTTGACCCGGAAAAGCCATTTGTAACTTCCGGTATCCGCATCGGGACCCCGGCTCTGACAACGCGCGGTATGCAAGAAAACGAGATGAAGCAGATTGCCGATTTAATCGGCAGGGTTTTAAGCAATGTTGAAGATGCTGCGGCGCGAAAAGAAGTTTCAGCAAAGATTAAAGAGCTCTGCAAACAGTTCCCTCTCTATGGTAAAATGTAGCTGATGATTGAATTGATTAATGTTTCCAAGACTTACGCCAACGGTATGGATGTGCTCCTGAATATTAATCTCCATATTGGCAAAGAAGAATTTGTGTTTATTGTTGGACCTTCCGGTGCTGGCAAGACTACTCTGATGAGGCTGCTGTATCGGGAAGAAGCCCCTTCATCCGGGAAGGTTATCGTAGACCGCGTCAATGTGGCGGAACTTGATACGGAACAAATTCCCTACCTGCGCCGTAATATCGGCGTGGTTTTTCAGGATTATAAACTTTTACCCAAGAGAACGGTTTTTGAAAATGTAGCCTTCGCCCTAAGGGTTACCGGCGCCCCCAGGTCGACTATCCGTAGAAAAGCGATGCAGTCTCTTGAGCTGGTTGGTATGCTGCGCCGGGCCAATGCTTTTCCCGATGAGCTTTCCGGTGGAGAAAAACAAAGGTCATGTATCGCTCGGGCTATTGTTAATAATCCTCCGATCCTTTTAGCGGACGAGCCAACCGGCAATCTGGACCCGACTACCTCCTGGGATATTCTGCAGCTTTTGGAAAAAATCAATAAAAGAAATACAACCGTTTTGGTCGCCACACACAACAAAAATGTCGTGGATGATATGAAAAAAAGGGTAGTCGCGCTGGAAAGCGGCCGGATTATCAGGGACCAGCAGCTGGGGAGTTATAATGTTTAGTAATCTTGAATTCTTTTTAATTGAAGCTTTGCGTTCTTTTCGCCGGGGAGCGCTGATGAGCGTGGTCTCCGTTGTCACGATTACGGTCGCTCTGGTAATTTTTGGCATCTTCTTGCTTTCGGTTATTAATCTGGGCAATATTGTGGGTATGGTTTCTTCTAAAATGGATATTGCGGCTTATGTCGATAAGGATCTTTCGTTGGAGACTGCCGGGGCTTTGCAGCTTGAATTTTCTAAAATTCCGGGGGTTGAGAAGGTGGATTTTATCTCGCGCGCCGAGGCCTGGCGGGATTTTAAAAAAGAGCTTGGCTCACAACTGGATTTGGCCGCGGTTATTGGTGAAAATCCTTTACCCCATACTTTTAACGTTAAAGTGCGCACCCCGGATCTTTTAGCCCAGGTGGCCAAAAAGATTTCTGAAGATAAATCGGTTACGGAAGTTCGCTACAGCGGAAAATTGATAAGCCAGATAAAGTCACTGGTTGATGCCGTGAGGATTGGCGGAGCGGCACTGGTGATACTTATCTCTTTTGCCACTCTGCTTATTGTGGTTAATACTATTAGATTGACGGTCCTGGCGCGCGAAACGGATATTTACATCATGAAACTGGTCGGAGCGACCAATGCCTTTGTGAAATGGCCATTTATTATTGAAGGTGTTTTGATTGGTGTTTTAGGAGGCTTGTCTTCATTCCTCATCTTAAAAATTGCCTACGACGCGGTCTCTTTCCGCCTCGCCTTGGCGCTCCCTTTTTTGCCTATGGTGAGAGACCATTTTTTGCTCGCGGTTGTCTATATCGTCATGATTGTTGGCGGCACCGCCCTGGGGATGTTGGGGGCGTATATTTCCGTGTCGCGCGTCTTAAAAGCTGAATTTTAAGGAGGCTCGGGATGTTAACATTTTTAAGAAAAAAGATGAAGGCAATTATGATTATAGTGGCGGTGGTCTTTGCGGCGTCAATGTTTTACGGCCTGGGCTTTGGGGGTGGGGGACGAGAAGAAAGCCGGACAAGAGGTCTGGCTAAAGTTAATGGTAAAGAAATTAACTTTAATCATTATCGCGAAACCATGAATAGGCTTATCCGACAGTCCGGGGGTGGAGTAAAAGTTCAGGATCTGGCCTTGCTGCAGCATGTGGCCCTGGGACAATCCATTGACTTTATGTTGATCCTGGCGAAGGCGAACAGAGAGGTTCGGGTTGGCAACCAGGAAGTAAGCGTGGCTTTAGACGGGGTTGTTAAACAAGAGAAAATGCGTTCTGTTAAGGAGATGGAACAGGCCTTAAAAAATGCAGGAGTTAGTCTCACTGATTTTAAAGCCATGTTAAAAAATGACATGATGGTCCAAAAAGTGATTATGAAAATAAGGGAGGGGGCCAAAGTTACTCCGGACGATCTAAGAGAAGTTCGAGCCAGCCATATTCTGGTTAGCAATGAGGCGCAGGCGCAAGATGTTTTGGCCAGAGCCAGAAAAAGAGAAAACTTTGCCTCTTTAGCCGAAAAAAATTCTTTGGATCCTGGCTCGGCTAAATCCGGTGGAGATTTGGGTTTTTTTAGCATTGGGATGATGGTGGAGGCTTTTGAAAAAGCGGCTTTTTCGCTTAAGGTTGGGGAGATCAGTGATGTTGTAAAATCACCGTTTGGTTTTCATATTATTAAAGTGACCGATTCAAAACTGCGTAAATTCGAGGGTGAAGAAAAAGATATTGAGAAAGCGGCCCTGCAGTATAAGCAGGAAGCTGTTTTTAGGCAGTGGTTCAGTCAGTTAAAAGGTAAAGCCAAGCTTGAAATTACCAGCCCGGCGCTAAAAGGGCATGATTTTAGGTTCAAGGGCATGCTTTGGCAGGCCATTCAGGAATATAAGAAGGCGATTCTCGAAGAGCCGGCTAACCCTTATCTTCATGTATTCTTAGGTGATACTTATGTGGCGATGAAAAACATTGATTTAGCCATCGCTGAGTATGAGACCGCTGTCGGCCTTGAAGGTGGGAATCCAGAACTGTACATGGTTTTAGCCGAAGCTTATGAGCAAAACGGCAAAAAGGCTGAGGCGATTCAGCAATACGAGCGAGCCTCACTGGTAGCGGGAGACAATAAAGCTCTGCACGAAAAACTTCTTAAGGCATTCAAAAAACTAAAAGCGGAAAAACAGGTTGGCGACGAAAACGCCGAGATCAAGCGAATTGAGAAAAAAGAGAAGTTTGAGAAGGAATTAAAGGGCGAGAACTAAGGTTTCACCCGCGCCGAGAATTTGTTTGACGTCCGTGTCAGACCTGCCTTCAACATAAACTCTTAGGAGTGGCTCGGTTCCGGAGGCGCGGAAGAGGATCCAGCCGGCATCTTCAAAGCTAAGTTTTAAACCATCTAAGGTTTCTATTTTAGCAACTTTTTTGTTGGCAAACCTGGCCGGCGGAGATTTTTTAAGGCTTTCAACCAGCTGTTGCGCTTTGGCCGTATGGAGATCTGCCCGGTCATAATAAAAATAGCCGTGTTCCCGCATGATCCCATCTAAAATTTGGGCCAGGGTTTTCTTCTCCTGGGCCATCAATTCAAAAAGCAACAATCCGGCCAGCACTCCATCCCGCTCTGGAATAAAGCCTTTTATCCCCATACCGCCGGATTCTTCTCCGCCCAGGACAATATCTTCTTTAAGCATTAGATCGGCAACGTGCTTGAAGCCAATGGGGGTTATGTGCAGCTTACGCTGGTGTTTTTGACAGAATTTATCTATTAAATTGCTTAAATTAAATGTTTTAACTACATTGCCCGAAAGTTTACGGTTAACAATTAAATGGCGCAGCAGCAGGGCAAAAACGTTGTGCGTGTTGATGAATTTGCCAGAGGCATCGATAGCCGCTACGCGGTCCGCGTCACCATCCAGCACAATACAGGCCATCAGTTCGTTCGGATATTCTAGAGAAGTTTCTCTGATAAATGAAAATGATTCTTCGAGATTTACCGGCAAAGGTTCCGGATTAATTCCACCAAACAGGGGATTGCGGTCGGCGCGAATTTCTAGAACAGCCAGACCAAGCTCAGTGAAAAGACCGGCTCCGCTGCCGTACATTGGATCAATAATCATTTTTATCCGGCTCTCCCGGATCAAATCAAAATTGACCAGCGATTTGATCTTTGCAAGGTAAGCGGGCTTAGGATTAAATAGTTTTATATTTGTTGAAGTAGGCTGTATCTTTAATGAATCTTTTAATTTGCCTTCAATTGCTTTGGTGGTCTCCGGGCGTGCTGATCCGCCAAAGTTTTCTTTGATTTTAAAGCCATTCCATTCCGGAGGATTGTGTGACGCGGTGATCATTATACCGGCAGCCAGATTTTGGTTCTTTACCGTAAAGGATAAAGCTGGGGAGGAGACGGCGGTCTCAGTCAGGTGCGTTGTAAGGCCGGCTCCGGAGCAGACTTCCGCCGCGGCCAAAGCAAAATTCTCAGATTGAAAACGATTGTCATAGCCAACGGCGATCCCTTGTTTGGCGGTATCTTGTTCAATTAGATGCTCAACGAGCGCCTGAGTAACCAGCCTAAGATTGTCAAAGTTGAAATCTTCGGCAATTTTGGCGCGCCAGCCATCGGTGCCAAAATTAATTCGTTTCATCTTTCTCTGTCTCAAAGCCAAAAAGCTCATGGACTAATTGATGGAAATCACAGATATTTTTAGGCTGATCTTTTTGCCAGAAGCTGTCCCAACGGATATCTTCAGTGGGGCAATATGATCCGGCTCGTTTGCCGGAGACCCTGCAAATTTTTATCCTGACCAGACCTTCAGGCTTTGGAAAATCCAAAATTGGCAGGTTGGCCAGGGCCGCCTGGTTAAATTCTTTCCAGATGCGTGGACAAACACCGACTTCAGCCACTCTTTTCATTGAAGTATTATCGTCATTCCCTACCCAGACTCCGGTCACCAGTTGCGGCACAAAGCCCACAAACCAGGCGTCACGGAATTCTTCGGTTGTGCCGGTCTTAGCGGCAGCGGGACGGTCAATTCTGCCGCGAAAACCGGTGCCTCTGGCTAAGACACCTTTCATTAAATCGACCATAACAGCGGCAATGTTTTTGTCTATGGCTACTTTTTCTGTAACCGTGTGTTTATAGAGCGTAACCCCCTCGCGATTTTCAACTTTTGTGATGACAATGGGTTCTACCCGGATGCCTGAATTGGCAAATGCGCTGTAGGCTGAAGTTAGCTCAAGTAAAGTGACTTCGGATACTCCAAGAGTTAATGCCAGACCTGGTTCCAGATGACTGGAAATGCCCAGACGCCTGGCTACATCTATGGCGGCGTCAATCCCAACGCGTTCAAGCAGTTTTACCGATGGAATATTAAGTGATTGTTCCAGGGCGTGTCGCAGGGTGACGGCCCCGTTAAATTCTTTGTTGAAATTTCTTGGCTGCCAGGTGCCTTTAGGATTCCACTTATTGGGGTAGACATCAAAGGTTGTCGGGGTGTCCATGAGAATTGTGCCGGGAGAGATCCCTTGTTCCATGGCAGCGGCGTAGACAAAAGGTTTAAAGGCCGAGCCGGGTTGACGTCTGGCCTGGGTGGCGCGGTTAAATTTGCTTTCAAAAAAATCAACTCCGCCAATCAGGGCTTTAATAAAGCCGGTGCGCGGATCAATGGAGACCAAAGCAGCTTGAGAAAAATTATAGGAGGCGCCTTCCCGGCTGGTAAATTCAGAAATAATGCCTTCGGCCGCTGACTGCATAGAAGTATCCAAAGTCGTGAATACTCTTAACCCCCCGTGGTAAACTGTTTCTTCACCGTATTTTTCCAGAAGTTCCTGGAGTACCTGGCTGATGAAGTAGGGGGCTATTTCTCCGCGTCTTTTTAAATTCTTGGGAGAGAATCCTAACTCTGCCAGGGCGGTTGATTTGGCCTCTCTTTCCGTGATAAGTTTGTGTTCCAGCAGTTTGTTTATAACAAAAATCTGTCTTTTTTTGGCGGATTTAAAATTACGGTAGGGGGAATATAATTCAGGGCCCGGGATCAGCCCGGCGATTATGGCGCTTTCCGCCAAATTAAGCTCTGCCGCGTGCTTGCCGAAATATAAATTGGCGGCCGATTCAATACCGTAGGCGTTATGCCCCAGATATACCTGGTTGAGATACATTTCTAAAATCTCTTCTTTGGTATATCTTCTCTCGATTTGCATGGCGAGAATGGCCTCTGCCAGTTTACGGGTAATAGTTTTTCTCTGAGTTAAAAATAAGTTGCGAGCCAATTGTTGGGTAATGGTGCTGCCGCCTTCAACTATCCTGCCGTAAGCGATATTTTTGAGGCTGGCGCGAAAAATGCCGTAAAAGTCCAGGCCGTGATGGGTATAAAAATTGGGATCTTCCGTGGCGATTAATGCTTTTTGAAAATAAGGAGAAATTTTTGACAGGGGGACAACCTGGCGATTTTCTTCTTTATGCAAACGGGCCAGGAGTTTACCGTCATTCGAATAAATCAGGGTGCTTTCGCTGGGAACATATGAATTAATTGAATCAACTTTGGGCAGCTGGAAGAGGATTTTGGTCAATAAACCGATCCCCATGACAAAAAATATCAGTAAGACAATAAAAATTACTTTTATATATTTCATGCTCGCTGGATTATACCATTTATTACTTATCTTGATAAGGTCTCAATGAGTGTGTTAGAATTCAAACGTAAACAGGAGGCTGAAATGGCGAATAAAATATTGGTTATCCACGGGCCGAATTTAAATTTATTAGGCGAGCGGGAGACAGCGGTTTACGGTCAGACTTCATTGGCGGATATTGATAAGCAATTATTGGCTTTGGCCAAGAAATTAAAAGTTGAAATTGAAACCTACCAAAATAATGTTGAGGGGGAAATCGTCAATAAGCTCCAGTCATCCAGGGGAAAGGTTGCCGCGATTGTCATTAATCCGGGTGGTTATACCCATTATAGCGTGGCCATCCGGGATACGATAGCCGCAATTAAGATCCCCGCAGTTGAAGTCCATCTGTCAAATATTTATGCGCGCGAAGAATTTCGCCATAAATCTGTGATTGCGCCGGTGGCTGCCGGCCAGATTTGCGGTTTTGGTGTAAACAGTTATCTCCTGGGCTTTCAGGCCGCGGTTGACCTCATTAAGTGAACAAATCCCAGAAAAAGGCTGTTTGGATTGCCGAGAAGGTCATTAAGGGGTTGGTTGTCACCCCCGGCTTAAAAGAGATGGACGTCGCCCGCGCAATAAGAGTCAAACTCAAACAATACGGCACCAGACCGGCTTTTCGGACCATCGTTGCTTCCGGCAGGCGAGCCGCTTTGCCTCATGGTTTCGCTACAAATAAAATTATTAGGAGGGGAGAATTGGTTGTTATCGATTTTGGGGCATTGTATAATGGATATTGTTCCGACATAACGCGAACAGTTGTAGTCGGCAAACCCACTGCCAGGCAGAAAAGAATCTATCGCGTTGTGAAGAGAGCCAAGCTGCGGGCAATTAGAAAAGTTAAAGTGGGCGTGGCCTGCTGCGAGGTTGACCGGGCGGCTCGCGGCTTTATTGCCGGACGGGGCTTTGGCGAGTATTTTATTCACACAACCGGGCATGGTATCGGCAGAAAAATTCATGAGGCGCCGAAGATTTCCAAAGGGAACAAACACAAGCTTAAGGCGGGGATGGTTATTACAATCGAACCTGGTATATATATTAAGGGTTGGGGCGGAGTGAGGCTCGAAGATATGGTTGTAGTGACAAGCAGAGGGTGCGAGATCCTAACCAGAGCACCCGGGTTTTTAAAATGAAAACAGTAGCCATAATCTCAGCGGCAGGTTGTGGTAAAAGGATGGGGCGGCCCAAACAGTTCCTGGAAATTTGCGGGCGGTCGATCCTGGAACGGACACTGGCTGTTTTTGAGTCGACTCAATTAATTAATGAGATTATTTTAGTTGTTAACGCCGAAGATGTTGAAAAAGCCGGCCGGTTAAAATTTTCCAAAATTAAAAAAATTGTCGCTGGAGGACGAGAAAGACGGGCTTCTGTTTTTAATGGTTTAAAAGCTTTATCGGAAGAGGCTGAAATTGTGGTTATCCATGATGGGGCCAGGCCGTTTGTCACAACAGAGATAATTGAACAAGCTATTGCTGAAGCCAGGCAATGTGGGGCGGTGGTGGTGGGAGTGCCCAGCCAAGACACAATCAAGAAAGTAGAAAGTAGAACGTTGAACGTAGAACGTAGTTTAAATCGCGAAGAAATATGGGCGGCGCAGACACCGCAGGTTTTTAAGAAAGAAATTATTCTGCAAGCGTATCAAAATCAATCTCAGGCAACAGATGATGCGATGCTGGTCGAGAAAATGGGGCTGCCGGTTAAAATGGTCATGGGTTCTTATCGCAATATTAAGATTACGACACCGGAGGATCTCGAAATCGCCGAGGGTCTAATAAACAGGGGGGCAAAAAATGACTGAGATAATCAATGGCCTGCTGGTTAATTTTACTTTTAAGGCGGTGACGGTAGCCTGGTTTTTAGCGCAGTCGATCAAAGTGATAATTTATCGTTTTCAGGAGAAGCAATGGAACCTCTGGCATTTTTTTGAGGCCGGCGGTATGCCCTCGGCTCACTCTGCGGCAGTTACCTCCTTAACGCTTGGAGTCGGGTTGTCCGGTGGTTGGCACACCCCTCTTTTTACGGCCTGTTTGGTTTTTGCTTTGATTGTTATGTACGACGCTACCGGGGTAAGACGGGCGGCCGGGAAGCAAGCAGAGATGTTGAACAGAATTGTCGATGATATTTATTCTTCCGGCAAAATTCGCATAGAGAAACTTAGAGAAATTTTAGGCCATGACCCGATTGAAGTGTTTTGCGGAGGAGCGCTGGCGATAATTGTCACTCTTATAATTTATTATGTCCACTTTGTTAGATAAAATAAAGCTTCCTGAAGGCCTGCGTGAACTTTCGGGTGATCAGCTGGCCAGGATTGCCCGTGAAGTCAGGCAGAAAATAATTGAATCAGCCTCTAAAACAGGTGGGCATTTAGCTTCGAGCCTGGGCGCTGTTGAACTGACGGTTGCTTTGCATTCGACTTTTGAGAGCCCCAAAGACAAGATTATCTGGGATGTCGGGCATCAAGCTTATGCCCACAAAATTTTAACCGGCCGCTTAGAACAAATCCACACGCTCAGGACCAAAGGCGGCCTTTCCGGATTTCCCAAACCAGAGGAAAGCCCGCATGATGCCTTTGCCGTGGGCCACGCGTCCACTTCAATTTCCGCGGCTTTGGGCATGGCCAGAGCCAGAGATTTTAATAAAGAAGATTATTCCGTGGTAGCGGTCATTGGCGATGGGTCTCTTTCCGGCGGCTTAGCTTTTGAGGGCATAAATAACGCCAGCACCCTTAAGACCAATCTTGTTGTTATTCTTAATGACAACGAGATGTCTATTTCCAAGAATGTTGGCGCGCTGGCCAACTATTTAGTCCGAGTGTCCACTTCAAATTTATATGTTGATTTAAGGAACCGCATTGAGCAAGTGGTCAAAAAGATACCGGGCTACGGGGTTTCCCTGTTTGAGGCGGCGAAAAAACTTAAGGACCGCACCAAGCATATTGTACTTGATTTTAAGGTTGATGTGATTTTTGAGGAATTCGGCTTTAAATATTTTGGGCCGATTGACGGTCATAATATCCCATTAATAATCAGCACTTTGCACCATGCGCGTGAAATTAAAGGGCCTGTTTTGATCCATGTACTAACTAAAAAAGGCAAGGGTTACGAGCACGCGGAAAAAGAGCCCAGCCGCTTCCATGGGGTAGGCCCGTTTGACCCGGCTAACGGGCAGTCGTCAACCAGGGGTCAGGCAAGTTATACGTCTATTTTTGGTCAGACAATAGTCAAATTGGGTGAACGGGACAAAAAAATAGTTGGCATTACGGCCGCAATGGTTGATGGCACCGGTCTTGAAGAATTTGCCAAAAAATTCCCGGAGCGCTTTTTTGATGTGGGGATTGCCGAAGAGCATGCGGTAACCTTCGCGGCTGGTTTGGCAATTTCCGGCTATCGTCCTTTTGTGGCCATTTATTCAACATTTTTTCAGCGCTCTTTTGACCAGATCATTCACGACGTTTGTTTGCAGAATCTGCCGGTTACTTTTTGTTTGGATCGAGCGGGAGTTGTGGGTGAGGATGGGCCGACGCACCACGGATTATTTGATCTCTCCTATCTACGCTTAATACCGAATATGGTGGTTATGGCGCCAAAAGATGAAAATGAGCTGCAGCTGATGCTCTTTACAGCTTCAAAGCATAATGGTCCGATCGCGGTCCGCTATCCAAGAGGCGGTGGGCCAGGGGTTGAACTTGAGACTGAGTTTAAGCAAATGGAAATTGGGAAGGGGGAAATATTCTTTAAATCCCAAATCCCAAATCCCAAATCCAAACAATGTATGGTATCTATAGGATCGATGGTTTATCCGTCGATTGAAGCGGCTAAACTTTTGGAAAAGGATGGGATTGCCGTTACGGTGATAAATGCCAGGTTTGTTAAACCGCTTGATAAGGATTTAATTTTAAAGGAAGCTGAGTCTGTCGATAAAATTATTACGGTTGAAGAAGGGGGGTTGGAGGGAGGTTTTGGGTCGGCGGTTTTGGAGCTTCTGACTGAGGTGGGGATCAACACGCCTGTTAAGCGTATCGGCCTGCCAACAAAATTTATTGAACAAGCAAAAAGGTCAGAGCTGTTGGAAAGTTATGGCTTAACAGCCGAAGGGATTTATAAACAATGCTGACGGATATAGAAATCGCTCAGAGGTCAAAAATAAAAAATATAACGGATATCGCTGATAAAGCAGGGATTAAAACTTCTGAGATTGATCTCCATGGTTGTTACAAAGCAAAAATCAGTTTAAATGTTTTGAAAAGGCTGGCGGGTAAAAAAGATGGCAAATTAATTCTGGTGACAACGATGACGCCAACGCCGCGAGGAGAAGGAAAAACTACTATTACGATTGGTTTGGGCCAGGCTCTGAAAAAACTGGGTAAAAAAACCTTTATCTGTATCCGTGAACCTTCCTTGGGGCCGGTTATGGGGTTAAAGGGCGGAGCGGCCGGTGGCGGCTATTCTCAGGTTATTCCCATGGATGATATTAACCTTCACTTAACCGGGGATATGCATATGATAACTTCAGCGCATAATCTTTTGACCGCTATGCTATACAATCACATCCATCATGGGAATTATTTAAATATTGATGAAGATAGATTAGCCTGGCATCGGGTGATGGATATGAACGATCGTTCTTTACGCGGTATGTTTGCCATCACTGCTTCGTCGGAAGTCATGGCTATTTTGTGTTTAGCCAAGAGTGTCACTGATATGAAGCAAAGGCTTGGCCAAATTGTCATAGCTTATAACAAAAAAGGACAACCGGTTAGGGCCAGAGAGATTAAAGCCGAAGGGGCAATGACGTTGCTCTTGTGGCATGCGCTAAAACCCAATTTAGTTCAAACCTTGGAGGGTGGTCCTGCTTTTGTGCACGGTGGTCCTTTTGCCAATATTGCTCATGGTTGCAATAGTTTAATCGCGACGCGTATGGCCCTCAAACTTTCAGATTATGTGGTAACAGAAGCCGGCTTCGGCTCCGATCTGGGAGCCGAGAAATTTTTTAATATAAAATGTCGGGTTGGCGAATTAAAGCCTTCCGCCGTAGTTTTAGTCGTAACTAAACAGGCTGTAGATCGTCATGGTTATGCCAATGTTGCCAGGCATGTTGCGAACCTGAATAAATTTGGCGTGCCGATTGTTATTGCTGTAAATAAAAAGTTGGATGATTCTGATCATGAGATAGGAGAGATACTTGATCAATGTCAGGCAATGGGGGTGCGCTGTTTTGTTTCCGAAGTGTGGGCCAGGGGTGGGGAGGGTGGTAAAGCTTTGGCCGGTGAAGTTATTAAGTTGTGTGCTCATGATTCAAAGTTTCAATTCTTATACGACCTCGGTGTTTCTATCCGGGAGAAAATAGAAATAGTGGCCAGAGAAATCTATGGAGCCGATGAGGTTATTTTTACCAGAGAGGCAGAGCGGGATCTGGAAGTTTTACAACAAACAGGTTGTTCCAGGCTCTCTATTTGTGTTGCCAAGACGCAATATTCTCTGTCCGACGATAAAAATGCCTTTGGCAAGCCGGAAGGCTTTAAGCTTACTGTCAGAGAGCTAAAACCCTCAGCCGGCGCGGGTTTTGTGGTAGTGTACACGGGTGCTATACTGACAATGCCTGGGCTGCCTGAACATCCGGCTGCCGAGAATATGGATATTAGCGAAGACGGCAAGATTGTAGGGTTATTTTAATGATTGATCAAAAAAGAATAGAGGGAGCGATAAAAGAAATATTAAAGGCGGTCGGGGACGACCCAAACCGTTCCGGTATAAGGGATACACCCAAACGCGTCGCCGGAATGTACGCGGAGCTTTTTGCCGGCTTGCACAAAGATCCGTCCAAAGAGATTTCTATCTTTCACGAGGAAGACCACGAAGAGATGGTTATGGTCAAAGATATCCCTTTTTATTCCATGTGTGAGCATCATCTGATCCCATTTTTTGGCCGAGCTCATGTGGTTTATATCCCGACCTCTGGTAAAGTTACCGGGCTTTCTAAATTAGTGCGGGTGGTAGAGGGTTTTGCCAAACGGCCTCAGGTGCAGGAACGCTTGACCAGCCAGATCGCCGATTGTTTGATGAAAAAATTAAAGCCTCGCGGAGTATTTATTATTATTGAGGCCGAGCATCTTTGTATGTCGATGAGGGGAGTGAGGAAGCCGGGGGCGACGACGACAACTTCCGCGGTGCGCGGTGTTTTCCAGAAAAACGCCAAAACCCGCTCCGAAGCGCTGGCTCTTATTAAATCCTAATTATGCTGCAGCACTGGATCGCCGCCAATATGGTAGAAGGCGTTGGACCTGTAAAACTGAAAAAACTTTTAGAACAACATGGTTCTATTGTTGAAGTCTGCCAGGTTTTAAATGCCCCATTAGAAAAATCCCTGCAAGTAATTGATGAAGCCGCCAGAGATAACATAAAGATTCTTTCCCGGGAAGACGAAAATTATCCAGAATTATTAAAGAATATCTATGATCCCCCGCCGGTCTTGTTTATCAAAGGTGAGGTTGCTTCTTTGGCGGGGACAACCATTGCCATTGTCGGAACACGCCAGGCTTCGCGCTACGGCAAAGAAATCGCCCAAAAATTTGCTTTTGAACTTGCTTCACTTGGGCTAACTGTTGTTTCAGGCCTGGCCCTGGGCATTGATACCGCGGCGCATCAAGGCGCGTTAGAGGCAAAAGGAAAAACAATTGCCGTATTTGGTTGTGGGGTCGATTATATTTATCCTCCTTCAAATAGAGATTTAGCGAGGGAGATTGAATCTTCTGGCGCGCTTGTCTCAGAGTTTCCTTTGGGGACAGGAGTAGAAAAAGGGCACTTTCCCAGAAGAAATAGAATAATTTCCGGTCTATCTTTGGGTACGATTGTTGTTGAAGGGCATTATGATAGTGGGGCGATGATTACGGCCAAGTTTGCGCTGGACCAGGGGAGGGAAGTTTTTGCCGTTCCGGGCAACATAGAGCTTGACCAATCTAAAGGGCCGCACTGGTTGATTAAACAAGGAGCTAAGCTGGTTGAGACTGTTGATGATATTTTGGAAGAATTGAATTTGGTAAGGCAGGAAAAAATGTCAAATGACAGATGTTCCGCCTCTGGCGGATCAAATGAAGGTAGGGACTATTCTAATTTATCTTTGGATGAGCAGAAAATAGTTAAAACATTATCCCTCGAACCCAGGCATATTGATGATATTGCCCAAGCAACCTCACTCTCTACTCCCCAGGTTTCGAGCCTCTTAATGATGCTGGAGGTCAAGAAAATTCTTCGCCAGCTGCCCGGCAAAATGTTTGTGCTTTACCCCAACACCAAAAATTTTGGTGTTGGGGTTTACTAATTTCTCTATCCGGGATAAAATATAACTATTATGGTTCTCTTTTCCGAGATGTTTGTGTCAGAATTAAAAAATATACCTGTGGTTGACCGGCTGCAGGAGCCGATTGGCACGGCCAAAGACATAATCTTGACAGTTGGCGACGTTTTTCCCAAGATTACCGGGCTGCTGGTCAGGCTCAAGGATAAAAAAGAAGAAGCAGTCTTGTTAATGGGCGAAATTGACCTGATTGGCAAGCAGTTTGTGGCGACAAAATCAGTCAAAGACCGCATTGTTTTTGCCAGGCCGACCAGGAATGAATTGTTGCTGCGCCAGGATATTTTTGATAAACAGATTGTTGATACCGCCGGCGCCAGAGTTATCAGGGTCAATGATTTAAAATTAGGTAAAATTGACCAGGATGTCCGCCTGCTGGCGGCTGATGTCGGCTTAAAAGGTTTGCTCCGACGGTTGCGCTGGCTGCCATTTTTTGCTTCTATTTTTGGCCTTTTTAAAAAAGACATACCGGATATATTAATTGGTTGGGACCATGTCGAGTCGCTCAAAACCGGCCGGGCTACCGGCATGATCACCATCCCCTCAAAACATCTGCAGGATCTGCACCCGTCTGACATTGCCAATATTATCAGCCAGGTGCATTCAGAGGAAAAAACCGCTATTTTTACCTCTTTGTCTGAAAAAACCGCGGCCGAGGCGTTGCATGAGTTAGAACCCAAGATTCAAGCATTGCTTCTGTTGACGATTGACACGAAAAAGACCCTGAGCATTCTTGAAAAAATGCCGGTTGACGAAGTTGCAGACGTCCTGGGCGACTTGCCGCCGGAGAAAACGGATGAACTGCTGCGTCTCTTGCGGCCCAGAAAGAGCCAGGCAGTGAGCAGATTGCTCAAACACCCCGAAGAAACCGCGGGCGGTTTAATGACTACAGAATTTATGGCTGTGCCGGATACTTTGACAGTGGAACAAACCATTCAAAAGATGCGCGAATTGGCGCCGGACGCAGAAACAGCTTACTATATTTACGTGGTTAACAGCTCGGAAAATTTGGTAGGGATTTTATCTTTAAGGGAATTGATCGTTGCTTCTCCGGACAGGCTGATTTCAGAAATCATGATAAAAAAAGTTATTACTGTTGAGCCGGAAATGGATCAGCGGCAGGTGGCGCAAATTATTTCAAAATACAACCTGTTGGCTGTGCCGGTTGTGGATAAAGACAAGAGACTTGTAGGGATTGTTACTGTTGATGATGTGGTTGATTTTATCCTGCCGCCGATATCCAGGCGTAAAAGGCAAATGGTGGGTTAGTGAAAATAGTCAAGGGCTGGCGCAAAATCTGGCTCTTTTTAATGGTGCTGGGTCCGGGCATTATTACCTCTTTTGCCGACAATGACGCTGGCGGCATTACTACCTATTCGATTGCCGGATCGCATTACGGCTACAAACTGCTCTGGATTTTGGTGTTGATAACAATTGTCCTGGCGGTAGTCCAGGAAATGGCTGCTCGCCTGGGTGTGGTGACTGGCAAAGGCCTGGCTGACTTGATCCGCGAAGAATTCGGCGTAAGGTGGACGCTTTTTGCCATGACGGTCTTGCTGGTTGCCAATTCAGCCACCATTATTTCTAACTTTGCTGGTATCGCGGTTGGTTTCGGCATTCTGGGTATTGGCAAGGAGCTGTCGATTCCTATTGTCGGCTGCCTGATCTGGCTTTTGGTGCTTAAAGGTAATTACCGGCAGGTGGAGCGCATCTTTTTGCTTTTGTGTGTTGTGGCGTTCAGTTACGTGGTTTCTGGCTTGCGGGCCGGGCCAGAATGGGATTTGGCGTTTAAATCTTTGGTAACTCCAACTATTGAGTGGTCTGGTCATTATCTTTTCCTGCTGGTTGCCTTTATCGGCACAACAATCACACCCTGGATGCAGTTTTATTTGCAGGCTTCAGTCGTGGATAAAGGGATCAACATCAGACAATACAAATATGAGCGGCTGGAAGTGATGCTAGGCGCGTTTCTTACGAATCTTGTTTCGTTTTTTATTATCATTGCCTGTGCGGCCACTTTGTTCAAGCATGGCATACGCATTGAAACCGCCGGAGACGCTGCTCTGGCGCTTCAACCGTTTGCCGGTTCTTTCGCGGAAATCCTTTTTGCTTTTGGGCTGATCGGTGCTTCTGTGCTGACTTCAATCATTGTGCCGCTGTCAACTGCCTACGCGATCTGCGAAGCTTTTGGTTTTGAAAGCGGCCTAAGCCGTAAGTTTAAGGAAGCTCCGGCTTTTTACAGCCTCTACACAATTCTACTCACCCTGGGCGCGGCGCTGGTGCTGCTGCCAGGCATCTCTTTACTGTTTGTCATGTACATGGCGCAGGCCATCCAAGGTTTTTTACTGCCGATCATTTTGATCTTTATGCTGTTGCTGGTGAATAACAAGCGGTTGATGGGGCAGCACACAAACAGCAGGTTCTATAATATTGCGGTTTATCTGGTGGTGGCGATTATTGTGGCCGCTTCACTGGCGCTGATTTTTGCGAGATGACCGCTGATTATGCTATAATTATTCAGCCTCTGATGAAGAGACATTTATGTTTAAGAAGCTTTTGATCGCTAACCGTGGTGAGATTGCAGTTAGGGTTATCCGGGCTGCTAAGGAGCTGGGTATCCAAACGGTCGCGGCTTATTCGGAAGCGGATAAAGATTCCCTCCACGTAAAAATTGCCGATGAATCATATTGCATTGGCCCTCCAGCCCCCAGCAAAAGTTATCTCAATATTCCAAGCATCATTAGCGTAGCCGAAGTTGCCGGCGTTGATGCTATCCATCCCGGCTATGGCTTTTTATCAGAAAATGCCAAGTTTGTGGAGATCTGTGAGGCCAGCGGCATTAAATTTATTGGTCCGCCGATTGAGGCGATGCAAAAAATGGGTGATAAGGCCACAGCCAGGAAAACAATGGCTAAGGCTGGTGTGCCCATAGTTCCAGGTTCTGATGGTATTATCTCAGATGAGGCAGAAGCCAGGCGATTTGCCGATAAAATTGGCTATCCTGTTGCCATTAAAGCCACTGCTGGCGGCGGCGGCAGGGGGTTGCGGATTGCCTGGGATCAAGAGGAGTTTATCCATCTGATGAGGACGGCACGAGCCGAGGCCGAGGCCGCTTTTGGCAACCCCGAAGTCTATCTGGAAAAATACATTGAAGAGCCGCGCCATATCGAAGTGCAGATTTTAGCGGACCAACATCACAACGTTATCCACCTGGGAGAAAGAGATTGCTCCATCCAGCGCCGGCACCAGAAATTGGTTGAGGAGTGCCTGTCCCCGGCTGTTGACGATCGGACCAGGCGCAAATTGGGTGAAGCCGCAGTTAAAGCGGCCAGGGCAGTTAATTATTGCAGCGCCGGGACTGTTGAATTTCTTTTTGATAAGCATGGTAAGTTTTATTTTATGGAAATGAATACCAGAGTGCAAGTTGAGCATCCGGTGACTGAGATGGTCACCAATGTTGATATTATCAAGGAACAGATT
Organism: candidate division WOR-1 bacterium RIFCSPLOWO2_02_FULL_46_20; assembly: GCA_001771365.1. Taxonomy (GTDB): domain Bacteria; phylum Margulisbacteria; class WOR-1; order O2-12-FULL-45-9; family O2-12-FULL-45-9; genus O2-12-FULL-45-9-A. The sequence continues at coordinate 18,487 of METP01000049.1, forward strand.
ATTATCGCTACCGGTGAAAAAATGCGGTTGCGTCAGGGAGATATTAAATTTCAAGGGCATGCGATTGAGTGCCGTGTAAATGCTGAAAATCACGAGAAGAGCTTTATGCCATCACCCGGTGTGATTAAGGTTTATCTGGCTCCCGGAGGGTTAGGCATTCGCGTAGATAGCCATGCTTACCCTGGATATGTGGTGCAGTCGCACTATGATTCTTTGATTGCCAAACTGATCTCCTGGGGTAAAGATAGAAATGAGGCTATTGCCAGGATGAAGAGGGCGCTGGACGAATATGTGATAGATGGCATCCATACCACCATTCCTTTTCATTTAAAAGTTTTGAGTAATGAAGCCTTCCGCCGCGGCGAAGTTACCACCAGGTTTATCGAAGACCACTTTGGCGTGGAAAAATAGATGGGCAAACGCAACACCTCGCGCCGTTTAGCCATGCAGGCCCTGTATCAGGCAGACATGGCCGGCGAAGACATTGAAACCGCTCTGGACAATATCGCCCAGTCCGATGAATTTATAGAAGAAACAATAAGTTTTGCCAAAAAATTGGCCAGGGGAGCCTGGCAGGACCGAAATGAGCTGGATAAAAGCATTGCCGGTTTATCTGTAGACTGGCCCCTGGACCGCATCGGCAAAGTAGACCGCAGCATCCTGCGCCTGGCCATCCAGGAATTAAGGATGAAAGAAACCCCGGTTTCAGTGGTCATCAACGAAGCAGTGGAAATCGCCAAAAAATATTCCGGCGCCGAAGCGGCTAAATTCATTAACGGCATCCTCGGCGCCTATGTACGCCAGCTGCCTTAAGCCAGCCGTTGACTTTACTTGAGGAGGCTGATTATAATGTCGGCCAGATCAGGGAAAAAGGAGGAAAAACATGTCAAAGCCAATGATTATGGTGGTTGATGATGATAAAGGGGTAGCCGATGAGATTGCGGAGACGCTTCGCGAAACAGGGAAATATGATCTGATTACAGCCTATTCAGCCAAAGAAGCGCTGGAGCATCTGGCAAAAAACAAGATCATGATGGGGATAGGGGGAAACCGGGTCAGCTTGATTTTTCTTGACATTAAGATGGCGGAAATGGATGGTCTGCAATTCTTAGAAAAGATACGCAAAGATTATGATGAAAGTATTGGCGTTTGCATGTTGACGGCCTATGAGGACACGGAAAAATGGGAGCGTGCCACTTCTGGCCTTGTGATCAATTATTTGCACAAGCCGTTTGACGAAGCAAAAGTGCTTGCAACGGCTGATGATTATTTTGCCGGCAAAGAGGTGCAAATGACCCTCAAAACTTTTGAAGAGCATATGGCGAAAAGGGACGAATTTAAAAAGTCAGATAAAGATTGACGCTGCTCATCATTTTGCTCGTATTTACCACCACACCCTCAAAGGATGTGGTGGTTTACTGCAAATATTTCCCCCTCCCGTTATTCATCGTCTAACAGGAAGCGGGATTTTCCGCCAAAGGCGGATCTGCCTCCGGCATGACTACAATATTCCTCAGCCCGTTTTGTGTCATTATCGCAGATTTTCTGCCCCCCTAAAACCTGAAATTTTATTGTTATTATAGGGATAAAAGAGTAGAATGGGAGCTGTAAATTCTATGAGAATTGCGATTACCGGAGCAACTGGATTGCTGGGCAGACACCTGCTTTTTGAGGTGTTGGAGAAGAATTTCGACCAGCTTGAAAATTTGGAAGTTATCCTTTTCGGCAGACCGCAAAATGGAATTAGTCTCAAAGATCGTTTCGACCATATAGTAAGTGAGGGAATCGCTGATTATCTTAAGGGCGGCAAAGAAGATCGGGAAGAAATAAAAAAGAGGGTAGATAAGCGTCTCGTTTTTATCCCGTTTGATCTGACCAGATATAAGTTAGGATTATTCCCGGAAGTTGTTCAGTACCTGCAAAAGTGTAAAATAGATTATTTTTTCCACGCAGCGGCGCTCTCTGATTTTCGAAATTCTCCCAAAATAACAGCCATGCTATTTAATACTAATTTAGACGGGACAAAGAGAATTTTGGATTTGATTAAAGATCTGCAGATCGGAGAATTTGTTTATACCGGGTCAGCTTATTCGGCGGGTTTTGTTGAAGGAGGGGTTTCGCCTGATTTTATTAATACTTCCGGAAAGTTTAGGAACCCCTATGAGCGCTCAAAATTAGAAGCAGAAATATCTATTGTGCAGTTTGCCAGGGAACACAATCTTAGGTACAGGATCTTTAGGTTAACGGGAATCGGCGGCAGGCTGTTGATTGAGCCAATCGGTAAAATAACAAAATATGATATCTTTTATGGATGGGCGCTTTTCTTTTTTAGACAAAAAATGAAGCGCGTAAAAGATATCGCAAACATATATGCAGAGAGAGTGGAAATGCCAATCCGGATCAAGGTCAATCTTCGCGGAGGGATGAACGTTGTCCCTGTGGATTATGCGGCTAAAGTTATTTATGCCGCCAGCCTTCACAACGATGAACATTCTCATTACCATCTGGTAAATGATATTGATATCCCCAATGCCGAGCATGTAAAGATCATGCTTGAGGCATTAAATATCCATGGCTGGACGCTGGTTGAAAAAGAGCCCCGGGATAAAAATCCGCTGGAGTTATTGTATTATAGAAGCGTTGGAAATATTTTTACTCCTTACGTTGCTACCGGACCTGTTAAATATAATAACAGCAACTTAGCCGGTTTGCATAAAAAAATAGGGTATAATTGCCCGCCCATGGATGAAAAGAATTTTAAAAAACTAATTCATTATGCTAAGAACAAATATTTTGACTCTTTAGCTGTTTGAGGAGGTGTTTTCTTTTATGTCGCAGAATTTGCCGGAAAAATATTATCGAGAAGATTTTAGGGCTCATTTAGCAGATACTTCATGCTATGGCAATGTTTTTTATCTGATATACCATAAATGGGTGGCAACAGCAAAAGAAAACTTCTTTCTAAAAAAAGTAGAAGGGTTTACTAATCTGCTGCAGCAACATGGCATCAAAATGCTGGTGTTTGAAAGTTCCTTAAAACTATTTAGAGAATTGCATTTACACGACAAAGTTTCTGTATATATTCATTGCCCGATACTAAAGAAAATGAAGGCACATCTTAAATATATTCTTGTCGACGGGGAAGGACAAAAAATTGCGGAAGCAGAAAACAAATTGGCTTTTGTTGATCGAGGTGGTAAAATAATTCCAATTCCGGAAGTGGTTTTTCAAGCGCTTGAAACGATAAGGGGATAAGGTGTGAATTTTTTTTCCGTCTTTTCTTTGTTAAACGGAGCCCTAAATCTCTCTCTTGGTTTGATAGTCTTTTTCAGGAAGTCTTTGACTGCTGAAAAAATATTATTCTTCCTTTTCACGCTGTCTATTTTCATTTGGAATATCGGTTATGCCCTAATGTACCGTGCCGCGGATTTGTCCCGGGCCCTCTCATATGCCAAATTAGGGACTCTGGGCATCATTCTTATCCCATTGTTCGCCAATTTGTTTGTTGTAAATGTGCTTGAGAAAAAAGAGCGCCTGTTTACTGCGGTCACATTTATTTATGCTTCAATGCTTGTCTGGTTGTTGGTTACTAATGGTTTTTATTCTTCTGTTAATAGTTATAGTTGGGGCAATTATCCGGTTGCTGACGGTTATAACTATTTAAATATTATTTTCTTTGTTTTTTTATTTTTAAAAATATCATTTCAATTGGGGCATGAAATTTTTATTGTTTCTGGTGCAGACAGGCTGAAGATGTTGTATCTAATGGTAGCTTTTGCCATAGGTTTTTTTGGCTTTATAGATTGGATCCCGAACTACTATTCAAATTTTTATCCGATCGCATTTTTCTTGTCTTCGAGCTGGGTTTTTATTTTGGCCTACGCCATCACCAAACATCGACTCATGAATATTTCCGTCATCATCAGCAAAACCCTGGCCTGGGTGCTGACGATCTTTTTCCTCGGCTCTGTTTATGCCGCCATGGTCTGGTTACACTTGAGTTTCATCTCTTCCCAAATCACCGCTGTTTTCTTTGCCGTGACAATTATCTACGGGATTATTGTCGGCAATACTTTTCAGCGCGTCAGGCTGTTCCTGCAAACTACCGCAGATAAGGCTTTTGTCAAAGGCTGGTACGATTTTCCCGTCGTGGTCAGGAAAGCCGCCTCCAGTCTGGGCCGGGCCCTCACCAGGCAGGATATCGTCAAAGCCATCCAGCCGATTCTCCTTGATGATCTCGATATTGCCCAATTGCAAATCTATTTCTTTGACGAAAGCAATAAAAAATATCTGGAGTGGGACCCGGAAGCAGAAACTTTTAACAATAAAACAGTTGATAGCAGCCTGCTAGCCAGAATCCTCGACAGAAAAGATGTGGTGCGCCTAGAAAATGGATTGGGCGTGCCAGCCTTTGCTGGCAATGACCTGGCGGCCATCATCCTGCTGGGCAAAAAACGATCAGAAGACGAATATACTGATGATGATCTGGAGCTTTTCAGGACTATTGGTGATTATACAGCCATTGCCCTGGAATATATTGTTAAACCGTACGAAGAAGTTAAAACAAAATTCGAAGCCACCCGGTCAAAATTGGTGGAAGCGGAGAAAAATCTGGAGCGCGCCCAGCGGCTTTCGTCGCTTGGCCGGATCATCGCCGAAGTCGCTCACGAAATCAGGAATCCTTTAACCGTGATCAATTCCAGGGCGCAGAAAATAAAGAGGAAAAACAGCGACCCGGCTTATGTTTCGGAATCCGCTGATTTGATGCTGCAAAACTGCGAGCAAATCAAGAAAGTTGCCGCAAAAATGTACACGCTGAGTCAGCCGCAAAAATACGAGCTGGCAGGCGTTGATACCGGAGAAGTCATCAATAAAGCCCTTGAGGCCATGTCGCCAGCCAGCGATATAAAAACAATCAAAGAGCTCAACGCGGCCGCA
>METP01000049.1:23447-48093 GCA_001771365.1 candidate division WOR-1 bacterium RIFCSPLOWO2_02_FULL_46_20
CCTGACCAGAGTATTCATTAATCTTTTTACCAACGCTTATGACGCTATGCGGGAAAAAGGCGGAACGCTAAAGATCCAAACACAGGAGATTAAGCAAAATGAAGCTAATTATGTCAAAATCGAGGTCAGCGATACGGGCCGCGGCATTGCTAAAGAGGTCCTGCCCGAAGTTTTTGAACCGTTTTTTACGACCAAGTTTGGCAAGCTGGAGGAACGGATGGGGTTTGGTCTGACCATTTGCCATGACATCGTATGCACCAAACACTCCGGGAGCATCAACGTCGAAAGCGCTCCTGGAAAAGGGACAAAGTTTACAATTCTTTTGCCGGCGCAGAAGTAACCGCCCGCCTGATTGTTTTTCCGCCAGACATATGGTATATTTGTAAACTGTGTTTACCGGAATTATTGAAGAAATCGGGATTATTGCTTCGATTATCAGAGCCGCACAATCCGGCCGGTTGACTCTCTCTGCCAGCAAATCTTTTGCCGCGCTTAAAACAGGAGAGAGCATTGCTGTTAATGGTGTTTGTTTGACTGTTACCAACGTGCGGCGCAACTTTGTTGAATTTGACCTGTCGGCTGAAACCTTTCGCAAAACCAACTTCCAGGACCTGAAAGTGGGCGATAAAGTTAATTTAGAAAAAGCCCTGCTAATGGCCAACCGCTTGGGCGGCCACCTGGTCATGGGCCACGTTGACGGGGTAGGCGAAATCAAGAAAAAAATAAACCTGGGCGCTGGTTTTGAGCTTCATCTTTCCGTGCCGAGCGAGCTATTGCGTTATATGGTGCCCAAGGGCTCGATAGCTCTGGATGGGATCAGTTTAACCATTACCGACTTGCGGGATGAATTATCGGTTGTGTCGGTTATTCCTCACACAGCCAAAACAACTACTTTGGGAGAAAAAAGAATCGGCGATCGGGTCAATCTTGAAGTTGATATCCTGTCAAAATATATTGAAAAACATTTGCGTGGAGAAGTCTCTAAGGGGATCAATGATGACATGTTGGCCAGGGTTGGGTTTCTGCCCATGGGCTGGATTGAGAATTAAACTAAAAATTTAAAATGCAAAGTTCAAAAATAATGTTCAATAATATAGCAGAGGCAATCAGGGCCATACAGAATGGCAAGATGGTTGTTGTGGTGGATGATCAGGACCGTGAGAACGAGGGGGACCTGGTGCTGGCCGCAGAAAAGGTTACACCGGAAGCAATTAACTTTATGATCAGTTATGGCCGCGGCTTGGTTTGTGTCCCTATGACTGATGAAAGATTGAACGATCTTGATCTTCCCCAGATGGTGGAATATAACCGCGAAGCCATGAAGACAGCTTTTACTGTTTCTGTTGACGCCCAGATTAAACATGGGGTGACAACCGGTATTTCAGCGGCTGATCGGGCTAGAACTATTGAAGTTTTAATCAATCCAAAATCAAATAAGGCTGATCTGGTTAAACCAGGGCATGTTTTTCCGCTCAGGGTGAGCGAGGGTGGAGTTTTAAAAAGAGCCGGCCATACTGAAGCGGCGGTGGATATGGCTCGTCTGGCCGGGCTTTATCCTGCGGCGGTTATTTGCGAAATAATCAATGCTGACGGCGCCATGGCCAGAACGTCGGAGTTAGTCGCTTTTGCCAAACGGCACCATTTGAAAGTAATCTCAATTGCTGATTTGATTTCCTATCGTACGAAGAAAGAAAAGTTGATCTTGAGAGTCTCGACTTCAAAACTCCCGACTAAACATGGAGAGTTTACCGCTTATGGCTATGAGGATTTATTAACCGGGGATCATCACGTGGCGCTGGTTAAGGGGAAGGTGGCCGGCAAGAAAAACGTACTAGTTCGTGTTCATTCTGAATGCCTGACCGGTGATGTGTTTGGTTCGCTGCGCTGTGATTGTGGGGAGCAGCTTTGTCGAGCAATGGAAAAAATTGAGTTTTGCGGACAGGGCGTGATTCTCTATATGCGGCAGGAGGGGCGAGGGATTGGCTTAGCGGAGAAACTTCGTGCCTATGAAGTTCAGGATGTTGGACTGGATACTGTTGAAGCCAACCGGGCTCTTGGTTATCCAGCTGATTTGCGAAATTACGGTATCGGAGCACAGATCCTGGTCGACCTGGGCCTGTCGACTATTCGTTTAATTACTAATAATCCGAAAAAACTGGTAGGTTTGAAAGGCTTCAAACTAAAAGTTGTAGAAAGAATACCGTTGGAAATTGAGCCTAATAAGCATAATGTATTTTATTTACGGACCAAACAAAAAAAACTTGGGCATATTTTAAGGGAGGTGTCGAAAAATGGTAAAAGTAATCGAAGGCAAGCTGGACGCAAGTAAATTAAAAATTGGTATCGTTGTTTCGCGCTTTAATGAATTGGTTTCCAAAGGTTTGTTGGATGGGGCCGTGGATTGTTTAAAACGCCACGGGGCTAAGGAAGCCGAGATCACTGTAGTTTGGGTTCCGGGTGCTTTTGAAATGCCGTTGATTGTCAAGAAAATTGCCAAAAAATTTAACGCGGTTATCTGTCTGGGTGCGATTATTCGCGGCGGCACGCCACATTTTGAATATGTGGCTTCTGAAGCAGCCAAGGGCATTGCCCAGGTTTCTCTGGACACAGGTGTCCCTGTTATTTTTGGTGTATTGACCACAGATAATCTTGAGCAGGCGCTCGAGCGAGCCGGCGTTAAAGCTGGCAATAAAGGGTTTACGGCAGCTTTATCCGCAATTGAGCTGGCCAACCTGGATGAGGAGTTATAAACTTTGGCCAAAGTAGTATTAGAGAATGTAACCAAGCGTTTTGATGATGTCGTGGCGGTGCAGAATGTAAATTTGGAGATTAAAGATCAGGAATTTATGGTGCTGGTCGGGCCTTCCGGTTGTGGTAAAACTACAACCCTGCGTATGGTCGCCGGTCTCGAAGAAATTTCCGAAGGTAAAATTTATATTGGCGATCGACTGATAAATGATGTTCCGCCTAAAGACCGTGATATTGCTATGGTCTTTCAGAATTATGCTCTTTATCCACACATGAAGGTTTACGATAATATGGCTTTTGGCTTAAAGCTGCATAAAATACCCAAGAAAGAAATCGCGGAACGGGTAAATGATACAGCTAACACTTTAGGCTTAACCAAGTTTTTGGATCGTTATCCCAAGCAGCTTTCCGGAGGACAAAAGCAGCGAGTGGCTGTGGGCCGGGCGATTGTCAGGCGGCCATCAGTATTTCTAATGGATGAACCGCTGTCAAACCTGGACGCGAAATTGAGGGTCCAAATGCGGGCCGAGCTACAGCGCTTGCATAGGACGCTAAAAGCGACAGTGATTTATGTAACCCATGACCAGGTGGAGGCTATGACCTTGGGCCAGCGAGTTTCGGTTATTTTAAATGGCGAGCTGCAGCAGGTAGACGCGCCCCTCACAGTATACAGCAAGCCGAAAAACAGCTTTGTTGCCGGCTTTATCGGCAGCCCGCCCATGAACTTTATTAATGGGACGGTTCTTAAAAAAGATGATAGCCTTTATGTTTTTGAGTGTGAGAGTTTTAAGATGGATGTTCCTGCTGAGGTAGGTTATCTGCTTAGCGATTATGTGGGTAAGCAGGCTGTTTTTGGTATTCGTCCCGAAAATATTTGGGATATCCCTTCTTCAAACTGGATTGATAAAAGATTTATTTTGGAAGGTACTGTTGATTTTCGTGAAATTATCGGTTCCGAAACCTATTTATATGTCCATGTCGGTAAAGTCCCCCTGGTGGCCCGGGTAGGTGGAATGTGCGATGTAAAAACTGGGAGTAAATTTGAAGTAGGGATTAACTTGAACAAACTGCACTTTTTTGATCCGGTCAGCCAAATAGCCATTATTTAGTTTTGATGGCCCAAAAAACAATTTTATTTATCTCCAACGGCTTTGCCGAGGATTTGGTCGGAGCCAGACTTGTTCGTGAACTCTCCCCTCAATTTAATTTTCTGGCAATACCTATTGTTGGAGAGGGTAGGCCTTACAGAGAGGCCGGGGTTGAAATAATTGGGCCGTGTTGGGACCTGCCCAGCCGCGGTATTGCCTACGGGTCCGAGTTTAATCTGAAAGCGGAGATTAAAGCCGGGGCGATTCAGCTTTACTGGGGTAAAATCAGAGCCCTGCTCAAAAATCGGCGGCAGGTTGATCTGGTGGTGGGGGTCGGAGACTATTTAAGCGTTTTGGTCTCTGGTTTGTTTATCAGGAAGCCAATCGTTTACTTGTGGGTAACCCTGTCGCATTTTGATGTAGCGGCCAAATATTTTTTAAAAAAGTATGCTGTCATGATATTCTCCAGGTGGGCGAGCTGGACTCATCTGCCGGAATTCAAAGTTGAATTTCTGGGTAATCCTCATATGGATACTTTTGAGATTACCGGAAATGATTTTGGTCTTGATAAAAGTCTTAAGACTGTCGGGATTTTACCGGGCAGCCGTCAGCCCGCGTATAATAACCTGCCTATTTTAAAAGAGATAATTAAATTGATTTTAGCCAGGACTAAAGTTAATTTTGTTTTTGGTTTGAGTCCGCGAATTGACCGGGCGGAATTTGAAACAATCGAAGGTGTCAGCCTAAGTTATAAATTTGGTGATGTTTTAGCCGTGTCCGATTTAGTTCTGGGGTTGGCGGGGACAGGAAATGAGCAGGCGGCTGGCCTGGGTAAACCAATTGTCACTTTTTGGGGTGGGGGGCCATCACGAGAGGAAGAGTTGGTCAAGGGCCATGCCAGAGCTTTTTTAAAAGGTGCAGCGGAGGTCTTGCCGCCGGAGCCAAATTTAGTTGCGAATACTATCTTGTCACTTTTAGCTAACTCGGCTAAAATGGGGGAAATGGGCAGGCGGGGTCAAGAGATTAATGGCGGTCGGGGATCAACCAAATTGATTGCGGAAAGGATTGAGCAATGGCTGAAGAGCAATTAATATTTGATAAAAGTAAATCGGGGCGGCGAGCTTTTTCTTTACCTGATCTGGATGTTCCTCAGGCAGATGTGGCCAAGCTTATTCCTCAAGAGATGCTTCGTGATAACCTAAACCTGCCTGAACTTTCCGAAGTAGATGTGGTGCGGCATTTTACCAATCTTTCCAGAAAAAACTTTGGTGTTGATTCTGGTTTTTATCCGCTGGGTTCCTGTACCATGAAGTATAATCCCAAAGTTAATGAGGAAGTGGCTAAACTTTCCGGGTTTACTAATATTCATCCTTATCAATCTGAAGACGAGATACAAGGGATACTTGAGCTGCTTTATGATTTTGAGCAATATTTATGTGCCATTTTTGGCTATGAAGCTTTTACTTTTCAGCCGGCGGCCGGCGCGCATGGTGAATTAACCGCATTGTTGATGATTAAGGCGTATCAACCCAGGGAAAGGCACAAAATAATCATACCAGACTCCAGCCATGGAACTAATCCCGCCTCGGTGAGTTTAGTCAATTATGGAACTGTTGTGGTTAAATCTGATGCTCGGGGCAATGTTGACCTTGATTCCCTGCGTCGAGCTGTTGGAGACGATACAGCCGGGATTATGTTAACCAATCCTAATACTTTGGGTCTTTTTGACGAGCATATCCTGGATGTCGCGGATATTGTCCATAAGGCTGGCGGTTTGCTTTATTACGATGGAGCCAATGCCAATGCCCTGTTGGGCGTTTGCCGGCCGGCGGATCTGGGTTTTGATATTGCCCATTTTAACCTGCATAAAACATTTTCAACTCCGCATGGTTGTGGTGGGCCGGGGTCCGGCCCTGTTGGTGCCAGTAAGAAACTTGAGCCGTTTCTTCCTGTGCCAAGAATTGTTAAAGATAATTCTCGTTACTCGTTACTCGTTACTCGTTACCCTAAGTCTATTGGCAAAGTTCACTCTTTCTACGGCAATATCAATGTGATTATCAAAGCTTACGCGTACGTTCGTTCATTAGGCGCCGCAGGCCTCAAAGAAGTGGCTGAAAATGCGGTTTTAAACGCCAATTATGTGATGAATAAGCTTAAAGAATACTATTATTTACCTTATGATCGGATCTGCCAGCATGAATTTGTGATTTCCGCCAAGTGGCAGAAGGAGAAGTATGGGGTTAGGGCTCTGGATATTGCCAAGCGTTTACTTGATTACGGTTTTCATCCGCCGACAATTTACTTTCCCTTGATTGTTGAAGAAGCCCTGATGATCGAGCCGACCGAAACTGAATCAAGGGAAACTCTGGATTCATTTTGCGATGCAATGATCGCGATTGCCAGGGAATGTGAGACTAATCCTGAACTCGTTAAAACTGCTCCGCATACGACTCCCGTGAAAAGGCTGGATGAAGCTAAAGCAGCTCGAGAGCTGAATCTGAGATGGAAAACTGGCGCCTAGAGGTCTCTCCAAAACAAACCGGGCGCTCCAATATGCACACCGACCTCCAGATGTTCTCTGTTTTTGAAGAAGGAAATATTGCCCCAACCTTGCGCATCTATTCTTGGCAGCCCAGGTGTATTACTGTCGGATATGGCCAGAAACTTGAAAAACAGATTGATCTTGAAAAGGCACAACAATTAGGTTGGGATGTTATTCAGCGACCAACCGGTGGCGGGATTGTCTTTCACAATGAGGCAGAAGTTACCTACTCTTTAGTTATGGCTATGAACGATCCAATTTTACCGAAAGGACTTGTCCCTGCTTATAAAAAAATATCTGAGGCGGTTGTGGCCGCGTTAAATTATTTAGGCATAAAGGCTGGAATGGCGAAAATACAGGATTTAGAACGTAGAGCGTCAAACGACGGCTTGTGCTTTTCATACCCGGCTGAATATGAGATAGTTGTTGGTAGCAAAAAGATTGTGGGCAGTGCGCAGAAGAGAGGGCAAAGGGCTTTGCTTCAGCAAGGTTCTATCTTTGTAAGGAAGAATGACCCAAAAGTGTTTTCGGTTTTGAAGAACGATTGCGGTATAGAAAATTCTGTAAGTGTCGAAGAGCTTCTTGGCCGCGCAGTTGGGTTTGACGCACTATGTAAGGCGCTAAAGCAGGGGTTCCAGGAATGTTTAGATATATAATTCAAAAATCTCTATTTGTAAGTTTTATGTTATTAGTTTTAATTGTTAAGTCTGGCTTTGCTGCGACTTGGCTGGATCCCTCTCTCAGGTGGAAAACCATCGAAACGCCCCATTTTTCCATCCATTACCACGAGCAAATAGAACGAATTGCTAATAGGTTTGCGCCTGTGGCTGAAGAGGTGCACCAGAAGCTAGTCCCATTTATGAAATATCAATCGGACATTAAGATACAAGTTGTGTTGATCGATACTGTCGATTATGGCAATGGCTACGCTACTGTCTTCCCGGATCCCAGGGTTACATTGTATTTAACCGATTGGTCGACCAATCTTAATCCTTCCAAATATGACCAGTGGCTGAAGTTTGTTTTTACGCATGAATACACCCATGTTTTGCATTTAGACATGGCGGAAGGCTTAGCCGCTTTGCCGCGCAAAATTTTTGGCCGCATAATTGTGCCCAACGCGTTATCTCCCAGCTTTATGCTGGAGGGTGTGGCCACTTATTCTGAAACCAAAAATGAAAGATGGGGCAGGGGTGATGATCCGCATTGGGATATGATGATGCGCATGGACGTGCTGGAGAATAAGATTAAAACGCTGGACCAGGCGTCTGTCGATACAGTGAACTGGCCGGATGGACATTTGCGTTATATTTATGGAGTCGAGTTTCTACAGTATTTGTCGGACACTTATGGAGAAGAGCGCCTGATTAAATTTTTCCATATTTTTGGCAACTATGTGGGGACTTCCGGGATAGATGGAGCGTTTTATGCTTTATATGGTAAAACATTGTCCGGACTTTGGTCTGATTGGTTGTTTTATCTTCATGACAAGTATGAACGACAAAAGCAAGGCCTGGGTGAATTAACCCGGCCTGGACTTATTACTGGTTCGGGTTACCATAATTTGAAGCCAAAATGGGACAAGAATTCCCGCCTGATATATTATCAACAACAAAATGCCGATGATTATCCCGGAATTAGAGTGGTCGATCCCCAAACTGGAGAGGACAAGAAGATTATTGAAGCTTCGGTTTTTGCCGGCAACTTATCTTTTGATCCGAATGGGCAGGAGCTTCTTTTTATTAAGAGCGATAATTTTGATAATTACTATACGTATAGCGATATTTGTTCTCTTGATCTGGCGACCAAGCAGCTTAAACAATTAACCAAAGGGAAGAGGGTAACTGATGCCGATCTTGCGCCGGATGGAAAATGGATTGTGTTTGTTGAGAATAACCTGGGAACAAAAACCTTGAAAATGATAACTGGTGGTGGGGTGGACGAAGTCGTGGTGTTGAGCCCGGAAGCGGAGGTGCAATACTTTTCACCGCGCTGGACCCCGGACGGTACGAAATTCGCGGTGGCTAAGTGGACACCGGGTGGCCAGCAGAAGATTTATCTGGTGAGCCCACAGACCGGGATTCAAAGACGCTTAATTGAGGGAGATGACTCCGCCGAGTCTAATCCAACATTTTCTCCGGATGGCAGGTATCTGTTCTTTGATTCTGACCACAGCGGGATTGTTAACCTTTATGCCTATGCTTTAGACTCAAAACAGTTGTTTCAGGTAACCAATGTCCTTGGCGGAGCCATGATGCCTGATGTTTCACCTGATGGCAAGAAGCTTGCCTATGTCTCTTATTCTTCCAATGGATATGATCTTGCGGTGCTGGCTGTTGAGCAGACTAAGTGGAAAGAAATTGTTAAGGAACCTGGGGTTATAAGGAGCCGCGCCGTGCCTTTGCTGGTTCCGCCAAAGAATTACGAAGTACATGATTACAACCCATTGCCCGGTTTGCTGCCCAAGTCCTGGTTGCCGGTTAGTTACACCAATGAGAACGGGTCGCAATCAAGCGTCTATCTCTGGGGATCTGATATTCTGGGCCAGCATCAATATAATTTGCAATATGGTTATGATTTTAAGGCCAATAGGCCAGGGTACGAACTCCTTTATACAAACAATCAATTCTTGCCTCAGTTAACGCTGCGGCTTTCTGAGACTGCCGCTGCTTACGCCTGGGAAAGCGCAACGCTATGGCTGAGAAATACCTATGGTCAAGTTTCTGTCTCCTTATATGATAATCGCGTTTTTAGTGAATGGGACCGGCAGGTTGTATCTGTGGGCTATGAACAGACTAATATTACCAATATTACTTCCATAACTGCTTATACTACGAAGCCGAGCTTAGGCAACATCAATGGAGCTTTTGTCGCGTGGCGTTACCATAATACGCGCAAGTATAGGAAATCTATCAGCTATGAAGATGGGATTGATCTTACCGCGCGGGTCACATCAAATTCCAGGAGTCTAGGCAGTGACTATGCTTATACAACTTATAGTGCTAATTTAGCCTCATATTTTAAAATGCCAGGACCGCATCATGTTTTAACTCCAACCCTGTATGGGTTTTACAGTAGTGGGGAGCAGCTTGCTCAGAGTAATTTTTCCTGGAACTCTTTGCCTGTCCGCGGTTACTCCGGCACCAGTTTACAGGGCAACAAAGGTGTTTCTTTGATTACCGAATATCGTTTTCCAATAGGTTATGTGGAAAGGACTGTTTTATATAACTCCACTTTTTTGGATCGCATCTGGGGAGATGTTTTTGTGGATGTGGGTGGCGCGACTTTTTCTCCTCCTGGGAGCTTAAATTTAAAACGAAGCTATGGGGCAGAGTTTAATATGAATACTTTGCTGGCCGGTTATTTCTATTTAACCTCAACCATTGGTTATGTTAATGGGGTGGACGCGGGCGGGGAAGAAAAATTCTACTTTAGATTTAGCATGTAAGGCGCCTACTCCTAACTTCTGATTTAGAAGCTCCGGAAGCTTACAAAGATATCCGCACGTTGACGTAACTATTTATTATGCCCAAAAAACCGCGATTGTTTCCTTTAAAAACAATAAGGTTGGCGTTGAGTGTTTTTTGGTCAAAGTGCTTGCCGCCTGATTCCGTTTGTCGGGCGCAGAATTGGAAAATTTCATCCAAAGCAGCAACGATATCATTTGGATTATTGTATGATTGTTTTGCCGCTTCGTGTATATCTTCTGTTGTTACGGGTAAACGCCTTATCGTGGCTACGCTCCTGGCAGCCGCGAGAGATTCTTTTGCCATGGCCTCGTTGCCACAAGCTTGAATACGCGTCTTATATTTTTCTGATAGAAGTAAAAGTGCTTTTGCTTCCGGAGCTAAAGAAATTAATTCTTTAGCCACTTCTAACGCAAAAAAGGCATCATTAAAAACATCAATAACGCCAGCCAGGTGATCTTTTATAGTGAAGTTTGAGGTCTTAAGATAATTGGCGCCAAGAAGCAGATATTTGGCCGCTTTTTGTGGGGAGAGCTTTTCTAAATAGGCAGCTGTTTTTACGCAGCAGTTCTTTTTGACCGAACCGCCGCTAGCATACCTAGATTCAAAAAGTGTGTCCAGGGCAGAGGCAATTAATGGGTGCCGCACCCGCCGAAGCGCGCCAATTGGTAATGTTCTATTTAATATTAAGCCCATGATTAACCTGTCATAGAGAGCTCCGAAAAATTGACCCTGTAAATCTGGGCTGTCAAGTCTTTAGCCCTTCGGATCCCTCACATATCTATCGACAGTCCCCCCCGAAATTTCAATGAATTTTTTAAATTACCCCAAGCGATATTCAGGAACAGGCTTACGCTGATTGAATTATCGTTGACAAACCAATCGCCCCCGGTTTGCTTTTCGCCGTCTTTGACGATAAAATAGACGAAAAGGCGCGGATGAAATAGACGATAAAAATGAACCCCGGCTATAGTTTCAGTGATCTCCTTTTTCTGGGTTCAGCGCATGGGCGAAGAAAAGTTCCAGGCAGCTTTTCAGCAGATAATCAAGCAATTGCCGGCCGCGGGCTTGGCAGAAGCATTTTGAGGAGCTGATTGCCGCGGCGATCAGGGATCGGATCAAAGAGCTGAAAAAGGCGTTCGGGTTGAGGTAAGATGCTCTATTTCCGGCAAAAATCTTTCCACTATTCCACCAAATATAAAGTCCTTCTCTAATGGCACCCGTGACGATGTTCCTCTCTGGTTGTCCCGGTCCGACCACTGGTATGTAAAATCAGCCAGTTGTTCATAGGCTGCTTCGTCTTGAATAAATTGGGATGGAAGGGAAGAGATTTTGTTTTCGAAAACTCCGATCATTTTTTGATCCCCATCAACTATGATCCAGAGGAGATATTTCTCCTCGCTTCCCCTGCGGCCTCCGAGTCCCACTACAGCCAAAACAGATGTCCACGTTTTTGTGGATTCATCGATGAGATGAACAGGAACGACCGCCAATCGTGTCGTATCCGCCTGCCAATTTTTAAAAGCTTTTGTTATTCTGCGGTCCGGAGAAACGCCGATTAAATGTCCCCATGGATTTTCTGCCAGCAATCCGCGAACTTCAGATTCACAGTTGAGGAAGCCCATTCCTTGAAGTCGGATTAAATGCAAAGTTCTTTCGGAGGAAAAATTTCTTATTCCCGTTGGATGGAATATTGAGGCAGGGGGTATTCTTTTCATGTCATAGAGAGTTCCGAATAATTGAGCGTTTTTGCATCCCCACATTGTCCCGATGTAAAGTCGGGATCCCGACACATTATGTAGAATACGGTAATCGGGAAAATGTGGGGAATTTCACGCTCATTTATTCCCCACCCGCCACTATTCGGAGCTCTATACTGTTTTCGACATATATTACAAAAATTTCACATTTTGTGTGATAAAATATAATCGAAATGAAAGAATTTAAAGAAGCTATGTTTTATGAAAGACTTGAGGAAGAAAAAGTTGAATGCACCCTTTGCCCACACTATTGTAAAGTCGCCCCGGGGAAGACCGGAATATGTGGGGTCAGGCAGAATATTGATGGCCAACTTGTTTCTTTGATCTATGCCAAAGCCTCATCAATTGCCGTTGATCCGATTGAAAAGAAACCCCTGTGTCATTTTCATCCTGGTTCCAAAGTATTGTCTCTTGGTTCCTACGGCTGCAATATGAAGTGCGGTTTTTGCCAGAACTGGCGGATTGCCCATAAGAATTTTGCCAGGGATCAGGGGTTAGTATATGAAGAGGTTTCTCCTGAAAGGGTCGTTCAAATGGCAAAAGAAACAGGCTCGCAAGGAATTGCCTGGACCTATAATGAGCCGACCATCTGGTTTGAGTATACTTTTGACTCCGCTATCCTGGCAAAAAAAGCCGGCCTATACACTGTTTACGTGACCAATGGTTATATTACTGAGCCGGCCCTGGATAAGATCGGCCCGTATCTCGATGCTTATTCAGTAGACCTTAAGTCTTTTAGTAATGAATTTTACCAAAAAGTATGCAAGATAAAAGATTTTATGCCAGTCTTAACTGCTATTGAACGCGCCAGGAAAAAATGGCAAATGCATGTTGAAATAACAACATTGCTGATTCCAACTAAGAATGATTCTGAAGCTGAGCTAAAGCAGATCGCTGATTGGATTGTTAAACATGTTGGCCTGGAAACTCCCTGGCATGTTTCAAGGTTTATTCCTTATCTGGAGTTTAGTCACCTGTTGCCAACGCCGGAAGCAACCTTGATAAAAGCTAAAGAAATTGGCCAAAAAGCCGGTCTAAAATATGTTCACATTGGCAATGTGCCGGGACTTACTTAGGTTTTTTGATCGGCGACCAGACAGAGACAGCCACAATTGCCAGGAGTAAAATAACGGTCATGGCAAATTTATAGTTATTTACCGTATGCTTTACCTTATGGCCCTGTTTGCTGATCAAGATTTCTGTGGCGTGGATGTCCAAATCGCCGCCGTGTTGAGGACAGGCGCGGTGGAATTGTCCGGCAACCTTAACTGTGTCGCCAATGTGTGTATAATCACCGACGTAACTAATTTTCTCCGCCGCTTGTTTGTTTGTCCAGACGCCGATAGCCTGCGCGCCGTCATTAATATTTAACCAGGCAAAATCACCCCTGATCATGACATCGCCGACAACTTCTCCGGTAAATTCAATCGTCCGGCCATCATAAATATGCGCCTTGGCTATCAAGTCATTGCTCGATACCGCAGCGGCCGCGGCACAGTTGCCAAGTAACAAAAAGCAAAACATTATTAATGATAAGTTTTTCAATGGCTTTTCCCTCTGGCTCCTGTCAAGCGGGCAAAGACCAAACCGAACAAGATAAAAATAGACATGAATTCAAGGCGCCCGACCCACATTTCAATGATATAGGTGATTTTTAAGCCGGCGGGCATGGTTGGAGAGGTTAGGCCGGCGGATAAGCCCACATTAGCAGCGGCAGAGACTGATTCAAAAGAAGCCTCAGCCAGCGGGTAACCATAAGCCACACCAACCAGTGCTCCAGCCAGGTAAGTAGCCAGGTAGCTAATGAAGATGATCAGAGCCGAACGCACCAGCCGGTCTTCCAGAATTATATCCTTGATGTGATGAAACTTTTGCACAACAATGGCGCTGCCGGGGCTCATGATTATTTTTATATCTTGCAGCAGGGCCTTAAAAAAAATGCCGATCCTAAGCGCTTTGATGCCGCCGGCTGTTGAGCAAGCCGAACCGCCCAGACCCATCGCGATAATGGTCATCAACAAGGCCGGGAGGTTCCATTCACTGGCAAATTGCGGCGCATAAATAGTCATAAAGCCGGTGCCCGAATGGGCAGAGACGATATGGTAAAACCCTTTGCGGAAATTTGCCATTAAATAAGGATAGGTGGACAGCAAACATAAGGTGGTCATTAACGAGATAATAGTAATAGATGAAAAAAGCGTCCGGGTTTCAATATTTTTAAAAAGCTCCCGAAAGTTTCCGTGCCAGACAACATACTGCAGGCCAAAGTTAAGCGTGCCTAAAATCATAAAGACCATGGTAGCCAGCTCATAGGGCAAACTATGATAATAAAGAATGTTTTGGGATTGCGGGGCAAAACCGCCCGTGTCAAAAGCCGCCATAAATACCCAGCTGCCGTGAAGAAAAGAGCGCACCAGGGGCAGACCCTCAAAGAAGCCGATTAAGCCTAAGATAACCGTGCCTATGACTAAATAAACCAGGCTGATCAGCCAGATAAAACGGGCGGTCTGGATAACATTGGGTAAAATCCTTTCTTCTCTGGCTTCACCAACATACATGCGGTAAGCGCCGGCCGTGCCTTTCACCAAAAAGGTTAAAGCAATGACCACAATCCCCTGGCCGCCTAGAAACATCATCAGGTGCCGCCACATGTTTACAGAATGGGCGACATGATCCAGATTTTGGATTAAGGTCAGCCCGGTAGTGGCAAAGCCGCTCATGGCATCAAAACAGGCATCAAGGTATGAAGCGTAGTGGCCGGATAGCATCAGTGGAACAGCGCCAAGCAACATGGCTACCAGCCAGGAAATAGAAGTAACGGCCAGGCCCTGGCTCCAGTTCAGGTCGCGGGTGGCAGGAAATATTTTTTGCAACAAAAGACCAAAAAAGATGGCCAGCAGCATGCTGATCGAGAAATCAAGGGCCCGGTCCCATTCATTAAAGACTAACGCGGTTATTAATGGAACAACAAGAATAATACCCAGACCAACGATTAATCTGCCGATATAGTGAACGATTATTTTAAAATCTTCGTTGGTCGGTCTGAGCAGCATGTGTCTTATTCTTTCCCGAGCAGGGTTTCTCTTAAAGCGTTTTCCTGTTCAATCTTGCTTAAAGCGATTATTGAATCTCCGGGCAGTAGCAGCGTGTCTCCTTTGGGGAACATTACCTGATTGTCCCGCACAATACTGGCCAGGATCGAATCTTCGGGTAATTTTATTTCTTTTATGGTTTTATTAGCCACAGGAGATTTCGCGTTGACATTAGCTTCGACGATTGACAGCTTGCCTCGTTTAAGGGCCAAAAGGGTAAAAATGTCTCCAATAGTGGCTTCTTCTTCAATCAATTTGGTGATAATTGTAGTGCTGGAGACTGTGTCAATGCCCAGTTTTTGAAAAGTAATTTCGTTACGGGGGTTGTTGACTCTGGCGATAACGCGAGGTACGCCAAAGGTGTCGCGGGCCAGCTGACAGATAATCAGATTGTCTTCGTCATCTCCGGTAACCGCGACCACGACCTGGGCGCGGGCAATGCCGGCGTCCTCGAGCCGCCCGGGATCGCAGCCGTCACCATTGACAACCAGAACATGATCAAGCTCTTCGGCAATTTTTTCGGCGATTCTTTCTTCTTTTTCAACCAGGGCAGTATCATAGCCTCCTATCGAGAGAGCTTTGGCCAGAGAGTCACCGACTTTACCGCCACCGACTATTAGTACGTACATGTTAGGCCGCCTCTTCTTCGCGTGCTTTGTATTCTATAAATCCCGCGTCCAGGCCAATTGAGTATTCCAGTTTAGAAGATTCTTTGAGCAAAGCGCTGCGGAAGATTTGTGCCACGATAGTTGTGGTACTGATAGTATTAAGTCCGAACTTTTTATAAATGTCGGCGCGCAACGGATCATAAATGCGGGTAATAACCCGCTTTACGTTGTAAATTTTCTTGGCAATCTGGCTGGCCATGATATTGGAGTTGTCGCCACTGGTAACCGCGGCAAATGCGTCGGCGTGTTCAATGCCCGCCCTTTTTAAAATTTCAGGATCAAAACCAACGCCGGCGATGCTAATGCCGTTGAAATTGGATCCGAGCCGTTTGAAAGCTTCGGCTTTTTTATCAATGATAACTATGTTGTGGCCTTCGGAAGAAAGGAGCTGAGCCAATTGCGCGCCGACTCGGCCGCAGCCTACTATAATGATGTGCATTTACATCTCTTTCTTGGCTGGAGTTTCGGGAGGCAGGCTAGAAGGTTTTAGCACCCCGCCTGAAACAACATACTTAAAGGCATCTTCAATTCTCATATCAAGTAAGATAACATCTCGAGCGGGGACGATACATAAAAAACCGGTGGCTGGGGTGGGGGTGTTGGCAATAAAAACGTTGATCATTTTTTCTTTGGCCTTAACTTCGATTTCCGCTGCTGCGTCAGAAGTCACAAAACCAATGGACCAGACGCCCTTACGGGGGTACTCAATAATGCAGGCCCGCCTGTATTCATCTGCGTTTTTCTGGGTAAACAAGAGTTCGTTAATTTGCTTGACTGCGGAATAGATGCTTTTAACGATCGGTACACGATAAAGGATTTCTTCTCCCAGTTTGAATAATTGGGCGCCAATAATATAAGTGGCAAAGAAACCAACCAGCAGGATTAATGTAACTGTCAGCAAAAAACCAAGGCCCGGGATGGAGTGCCCAACGACCAGCGCAATTATATTGCCTAGAATGCTGTCTAAAAAGGTAAACATGAAAAAAAGCAACCAGATGGTGACCAGGAGAGGCAAGAGGGTAATTAACCCCCGTAAAAACCAGCTGCTTATTTTGTGCCACATTATGGCATCCTCCTTTACCGTCGAAAGTGATTATAGCACTTGGCATTGTCATTTTCAACCGGCTTTGCTATACTCCCGCCAGGAGGTGGCAGGTATGACTAGCGCTTATATTTTGATTGAATCGCTTCCTGGCAAGGCAATCGAGCTGATTAATATTATTAAGGAGATCAAGGGGGTAAAGACCGTGCACCTGGTAACCGGTCCCTATGATGTCATTGCCTTTGTGGAGGCTCTTGACCTCAAGTCTTTGGGCGAGGTAATAGTTAAAAGAATCCAAGCAACTGGCAGCGTGGCCAGAACTTTAACCTGTATTACTGTTGAGTAGTCGCGTAAATTAAACGATTGATGGCGGCCAGGTAAGCTTTGCCCGAAGCAACAATGATGTCTGTGTCAGCGCCGTGGCCCACATAGATTCTATTATTATCTTTGATGCGTACCGTCACTTCACCCAGGGCGTCTGTCCCGCCGGTAATGGCCTGGATCGAATAGTCAACCAGAGAAGATTTCACTTTGGTCAGTTGTTCGATGGCTTTGTACACAGCATCAACTGGGCCTGATCCCTTGGCCGCTTTTTTAACCTTTTTACCTTTAAAGACAAGTTCAACCTTGGCTTCCGGCCTGGTGTGAGTGCCTGATGTGACCGAGATTTTTACTATCTTATAATCTTCGGGCACGATATAGATTTCTTCAGCCACAATGATTTCCAGGTCGCGCTCAGAAACATCTTTTTTCTTGTCAGCAACCTCAAGAAAGCGTTGATAGGCTTTTTCCAGCGTATCTTTGTCCAGCGCGTAGCCCATATCATTGAGTTTTTTTTGCAGGGCGTGGCGACCGGAGTGTTTACCCAGCACGATTTTTGATTCGGTCAGGCCGATGTCCTGCGGTCTCATAATCTCGTAGGTCTCTCTGGCTTTGAGCACGCCATGCTGGTGGATGCCGGCTTCGTGGGCAAAAGCGTTGGCGCCAACTACGGCTTTGTTGGGTTGAACCATTAGACCGGTAAGGTTAGAGACCAGTCTACTGGTCTTATAGATTTCTTTAGTGTTGATATTGGTGTCGCAGCCAAAAAAGTCTTTTCTGGTTTTAAGGTTCATGACGATTTCTTCGAGCGAAGCATTGCCGGCCCGTTCCCCGATGCCATTAATAGTGCACTCAACCTGATTGGCGCCAGCCTTGATCGCGGCCAGAGAATTAGCGACAGCCAGGCCCAGGTCATTGTGGACGTGGACGCTTAGGGTGATATTTTTTTGTTTGATCTGCGGCACGTTTTTAATAATATTTTCAATCAGCCGGCCAAATTCCCAGGGTGAAGTATAACCAACAGTATCCGGCACGTTGATGGTTTGAGCTCCCGCCTCAATAACTGCGCTAATAATTTTATAAAGAAAATCTGGTTCTGACCGGCCGGCGTCTTCTGGTGAGAATTCGACATCCGGACAGAGCAAGCAAGCGTATTTAACCATTTCCACAGCCTGTTTTAGCACTTGTTCTGGTTTCAGGCGCAGTTTCTTTTCCATGTGGATAGGGGAGGTGGCGATAAAAGTATGGATTCTGGGCTTGTCAGAATACGAAACCGCGTCCCAGGCGCGATCAATGTCCTCTTTTTTGGTGCGGGCCAGAGAACAAATAATCGGGCCTTTGACTGTTTGCGCGATGGTTTTGATAGCGTCAAAATCACCTTGTGAAGCGATAGCAAAGCCGGCTTCAATCACGTCAACATTGAGTTTGGCCAGTTGCCTGGCAATTTCCAGTTTTTCTTCGGGGTTAAGCGAGGCGCCCGGGCATTGCTCGCCGTCACGAAGGGTGGTGTCAAATATTTTGATCAGGCGTGTCATGATGACTTATCTTATCACGGAATTTCTTGATTTTCCAGAAGTTAACTGCCGCCGATTGAGATATCGGATATTAATATAGTAGGCGCGCCGACATTGGCAATAAATCTTAGGTCAGAACCTATACCTTCTATTTTTTCAAGTAGAGCAATTAAATTTCCCGCAATGGTAATGCCGCGCACCGGCTGCTGGTTTTCCAGCAAAATTCCCGAGGCCCCAATTGAAAAATCCCCGGAAATTGGGTTAATTGTATGAACGCCCATGACTCTGGTCACATAAAATCCTTGGTTAAAAAATTTTGGATCATCTTTTCCCGCTGGAATGAAGAGATTGGTTGGCCCGATCATAGGCAACCCTTTGAAGGAACCTCGAACAGCGTTGCCAGTTGATTGTGTCTGGCCTTTGTTAGCTGTGTAAGTGTTAAAGAAGAAAGTTTTTAAGCGGCCGTTCTCAATTAGTTTTGTTTCTTGGGTGGGCACCCCTTCGCCGTCAAACGGGGCGGTGGCCAGACCATTTTCCAGTCTGCCGTTATCGATGATTGTCAAAAGTTTTGAGCCAACCTGCTTACCAAGTTTATCTGCAAATAAAGACTTGCCTTTTTGCGCGGCGTCGGAAGACAAGATCGAAGCGATGACTTCAAGAATTTGTGTGCTGACGAAGGGATCGAGGACTAACGACAATTTTTGGCTCCTGATTGGCCTGGCTCCCAGCAACTGAACTGCCCTTTGGGCGGCTTCCGCGCCAACTTTTTCGGGATTTAAATCGTCAAATTTAGTTACATAACTTAGGCCAAACCCGGCTTCCATTTCATGGTCTTGGACGGCAATTACATCTGCGTGGGCGCCGCAATAATTGCTTTTATATTTTGCATCAATGCCGTTAGAGTTTACTATCCAGACCTCACTCTCAGAATCGGCATAACTAATCTTTTCTGTTTTTTTAACCTTGTTATCTTTCGCGTAGGCTGCTTTTTCGATAGCTAAGGCTAATTTGATCTTTGCCGCGACAGGCACCCGGTTAATCTTTTCATCAAATAAATTTAATATAGTTATTTCCGCTTTTTGCGGCAAGGCATTATGTTCGTCAGCTTCGGAATTGGCGGCATTGTCAATAGCGCGAGTAATTGTTTCTTCTAAAACCGTTTCATCGAAGTCGGAAGTATAGGCAAAGCCGAGCTTATTATCTTTAATGACTCGAATGCCAATTCCCTGCTCCTCGATCTCGTCAATCGATTCAACTTTTTGATCTAAAACGTCAATTTTAAGAGTTTTGGACGAGGAGAAAAAAACTTCAGCCTGGTCAGCTTTTTTCGCCAGGATAGATTTTAATACATCGCTGGGATTTATCATTACCGAGCTTGCACAGCCGTAATGGCCACGACATTGACAATATCATCAATGCTGCAGCCGCGCGAGAGGTCATTAACCGGTCTAGCCTCACCCTGGAAGATTGGGCCCAAAGCTTTGGCCTGGGCCAGGCGTTCGGTTAATTTATAACCGATATTACCGGCATCAAGATCGGGGAAAATCAGGATGTTGGCGCGGCCGGCTACCGGACTGTCCGGCGCTTTTTTCTGGGCAACTCTGGGAACCAAAGCCGCATCCAATTGCAATTCGCCATCCAAAATCAGATCGGGCATTTTCTTTTTGGCAATTTCTGTGGCTTTTATAACTTTATCAACATCGGGATGGACAGCCGAGGTTTTGGTGGAAAACGAAAGCATGGCCACGCGCGGTTCCCGGCCAATTAATTTTTCATAAGAGGCAGCCGTCTGGATCGCGATGTTTGCCAATTGTTCGGCGCTGGGATTGGGCATGACCCCGCAGTCGGCAAAAAACAGAATGCCGTCTTTGACCAAAGAGCGCTCGCTTAGAAGCATAACAAAAAAACTGGAAATAATTGATTGTCCAGGCGCCAGGCCAATGCACTCCACTGTTGCTTTGATAGTTTCAGACGTGAAATGGTTGGCGCCGGAAACCAGGCCGTCGGCCTCGCCTTGATCAACCATCATCGCGGCAAAGTAAGGGTAGTCATCGGTTAACAAGTTCCTGGCTTTTTCAATGGTCATGCCTTTGTGTTTTCGTTTATCTTTTAATATTTGCGTGTATTGATCCAGCCTGGGATGTTGGCGCGGTGTAATGATTTTTACTCCGCCAAGATCAATGTCGTTTTCTGCGGCCAGTTTGTTTACTTCGCCTTCTTTGCCGATCAGGCAGATGTTGGCAATTTTGCCTTTTTGGATTAATTCTGTGGCTTTGAGGATACGGATATCGTTGGCTTCAGGCAGGACAATGATCTTGTTGAGCCTTTTGGCCTTATGCCAGACTTCGTTAACAAAATCCATGGGTTTAATATATCATTTTTGTGGTTATTGCGCAATTGAGGCTTGGAGCTCTTTGAGAGTTTTGATGCCTTTATCTTTTAGCATAGGCAGAAACTTTGCCCAGATCTGATATGTTAATTCTACATCGCCGATTGCCCGATGCCGGTTTTCAACTTTAAAACCCAGGTGTGCCGCCACGGTGTGCAGCTTGTAGTTGGCGAGCCCCGGCAGGAGCAGCCGGGATAATTTTACAGAGCAAAGAACGGCGTTGGTTAATTCTTGTTGGTTATTAAAACGTTTTATCTGCGCTTTAAGAAAAGCGACATCGAAATCCGCGTTGTGGGCAATCAGTACTGCGTCGCCAATATAGTCTAAAAATTTTGGCAGGCTGGTTTCTAGGCTGGGCGCGTCGGCCACCATGTCATTGTCAATGCCGGTTAACCTGGTGATTTCCGGGGTAATTTTTTCTTTGGGTTTGATCAAAGTGCTGTAGAGGTCTGTTATCTCTGTGCCTTTTGTCTTGATGGCGCCGATTTCCGTGATTTCGTGGATAGTTGGTTCCAGCCCGGTGGTTTCCAGGTCAAGGATGACATAATCGAGGCTGTCAATTGTTTCTCCTCTGGCCCGGGAAAGAAATTTATATTCTTTTTCCAGTTCCTGGAATTGCCTGTCACGCAAAAGTTCAGCAATCATATTTTTACGAGCTCATACTTTCTAGAGCCGAGGTTAAGCAGTTCAGCGTATTTGAGCTGCACTTCCCAGTCAACATTTGGGTAGAGAGCTCTAAACTTGTTACCTGATTTTACCCGGCCCTGGATTTTGTTTACTAAAGCTACACTGGCTTGATCAATCGCCACGGGATCAAGGGAAAATAGGATACCAATATCCGGGACAATTGGCAAGTCGTTATAATCGTAGCAGTCGCAAGCAGGGCTGACTCTGATGATATAGTTGAAGTAAGCGCACTTTTTATCTTTGACTGCGCCATAAGCGTATTCGACTATTTTTTCCTGGACTAAGGCTGGCGCGCCGATCCAGCAGGCGTCAATAGTTTGATTTCTTTTGCAGGTTTTTAGTTCGGCGCAGTTTTTGCAGTCTTGATGCATCTTAAGTTTTCCCCGGCGCGTGCCAAAACCCATGCCCAGATTTTTTAGCGCCCCGCCAAAACCAGTTAACTCATGGCCTTTGAAATGGGTGAGGGCGATGATGACCGGAGTTTTGGCAACTGCGCCGCCCAGATAAACCTTTTTAAAATGTTTAAGGTTGACCTCTTGAGCCAGACAATCGTCTTCTTCGGGAATAAAAAAATCTGTGTAGCCGTGTGCTTGGGCGACTGCGCCGTGGGTTATTGTTTCCTTACGAGGTCCTTTATAAAGCGTATTGCAATCGGTGTAAAATGGTTGGCCGCCACAAGCTTTGACTTTTTCAAAAACTGGTCTTACTTCATCGGGTTTTAAAAAAGCCGTGTTGCCAGGCTCGCCAAAATGGATCTTAAGCGCGACCGGGTCATCCTTTGTAATGATCTTATCCAGCCCGGTCGCCTCCAGCAGCTTATTAATGTCTTTTGAATAAAATACCTTGCTCATTTAAGACAATTCCGCGACCTTTCTGTAATACTCCAGCGCGTGCTTGACCTCCAGCATATCCTGCCAGGTCAGCCATTTGGGTTTGTCTTTTTCTTTTGACGGGTTGCGCAGGAGATAGGCGGGGTGGAAGATCGGCATGACCGCGATATCTGTCCCAGGAAGTTTAAGCCATTGCCCGCGGATTTTGGTTATTGGTTCATCGGATTTGAGGATGGCTTTGACTGCGGGAGAACCGGCGAGCAAAATTATTTTCGGCTTGACGAATTTGATTTGGGCTTCGAGGTAGGGGGCGCAAGCCTCCTGTTCGCTGGCGAGCGGCGCGCGATTGTCCGGCGGCCGGCATTTTACCGTGTTGGCAATATAGATATTGTTTGGCCTTTTGATGTTAACGGATGCAAGGATTTTGGTTAAAAGTTGTCCAGCGCGGCCGACAAAAGGTTCGCCCTGGATATCTTCGTCAGCGCCCGGCGCTTCACCGATCAGCATTAAGTCGCAGGGGACGGGGCCGCTGCCAAAAACTACTTTATTGCGCCCCCTGGATAGCGGACATTTTTCGCATTTTTCAGCAATTTTCTTGATTTCATCGAAGGACAAAGCGGATAGATCTTGTTCGTTTGAGAATAGGTCCATTTGCAGTGAATTTTAGCAAGTAAATTAAGCGAAATCAAACCTATGCGTCAAATTTATGTTTGTCCCGAGCCGCAGGCGAGGGATCAATGGTTGTGTCAAGGGGGCAGGTCACCTGTCGACTCTTATTGACTTCTATTCTTTATCAACAATTTATCATACAAAAAGATTATTTGTTGTGATATAATCTCCTCATCATGCAGGTCAAACTTTTTGATACGACTTTAAGGGACGGAGCCCAGACTGAGGGCATAAGTTTTTCCCTGGAAGACAAGCTAAAAATCGCCAAACTTTTAGATGAGCTGGGTGTTCATTATATAGAGGGTGGCTGGCCAGGGAGTAATCCAAAGGACGTTGAGTTTTTCAAGGCCATCAAAGACGTTAAATTAAAGAACGCGAAAATAGTGGCTTTTTCGTCAACACGCAGGCCCCAGGTTAAAGTCGAGGACGATAAAAATATTGCCACCTTATTGGCGGCAGAAACTCCGGCCGTTGCCATCTTTGGTAAATGCTGGGACTTCCATGTTACTGATGCGCTTAAAACTACACTTGAAGAAAATCTGGCGATGATCAAAGATACTATCTCTTTAGCCAAATCCGCCGGCAGAGAAGTGATCTTTGATGCCGAGCATTTTTTTGATGGTTATAAAGCCAATAAGGCTTATGCTCTAAAATGTCTAAAAACAGCCGAAACGGCTGGCGCTGACGTGCTCTGCCTCTGCGATACCAATGGTGGCTCCCTGTCTTACGAGGTGCAGAAAATCATCAAAGAAGTTAAACCAAAAGTTAAAAAACCTTTGGGTATCCACGCGCATAACGATTCCGAATGTGCGGTCTCTGTCACCGGCATGGCGGTTAATTGCGGCGTAACCCATGTCCAGGGGACAATCAATGGCTACGGCGAGCGCTGCGGCAATGCCAACCTCTGTTCCATTATACCGATCCTCAAATTAAAAATCGGATCACATTGCCTCTCTGATAAGCAATTAAAAAAACTAACCGAAATTTCTCGCCATGTCGCGGAAATCGCTAATTTACCGCAATCAGCGCACCAGCCCTTTGTTGGCCGTTCAGCTTTTTCCCACAAAGGCGGCATCCATGTCTCTGCGGTAACCAAGCATCCCGGCACCTATGAGCATGTCAAACCCGAACTGGTGGGCAACGAGAGGCGGGTTACGGTGTCTGAGCTCTCCGGGGTCAGCAATCTCTTGGTCAAAGCTAAAGAATATAAAGTTGATTTAAAAAAAGACTCGCCGGAAGCCAGACAATTAATTAAAGTTTTAAAAGATATGGAGCATCAGGGTTATTCTTTTGAAGAAGGCGAAGCCTCTTTTGAGCTGTTGTTAAAAAGAACCCTGGGCATAATTAAACCGTCTTTTGAGCTGGAGGAATTTAAAATTGTGACAGATAAACAAGGTACAGCCGCGCCGGTTGTTACAGCGCATATTAAGTTGAGAGTTAAAGGCCAAATGTATGACAGCACAGGTTCTGGTGACGGTCCGGTCAACGCCATTGACAACGCGCTGCGTAAAGTGCTTGAGAATATTTATCCTGGAATTAAAACAGTTAAATTAACCGATTATAAAGTCCGCGTGCTGGATTCCGAAGCCGGCACTGCGGCCAAGGTTCGCGTCATTGTCGAATCTGCCGACGAAACCAAATCGTGGGGAACGGTAGGAGTGTCAACCAATGTTATAGAGGCTAGTTGGTTGGCGTTGGTGGATTCGATTGAATACAAGTTAATTTCTGCGTAAGTTTAGGCCGCGATAGAAGCTCCTGCCTGTTCTGCTATTATCGCTAGTTCGGTGTCACCAATAATCCCTGTGGGAATATCGGCTTGCAGATCTATT
>METP01000050.1 GCA_001771365.1 candidate division WOR-1 bacterium RIFCSPLOWO2_02_FULL_46_20
ATCGTAACAACTCGGGGAAAATTGCACTATTTCTGAAATCTAAGGGAGGATGGTTAGAGGGCTAAAAGCCGGCTCACTTCTTGGGCAAATAGTTGAAATATTTCCTGGTCTTCTATCGTCACTAAACTGACTCCATCGCTTGTTCTGTTGGACAGCACGATGGCGCCTAATTTTGTTTCTTCTGCGCCAAGCAGGGGCCGTGCTAAGAACGTTTCTCCGCCTTCTCTTATGACTACTTCTACTCCTTGATTTATGGCCTGCATGGCGGCTCTAAATTCAGGATCACCGGTTACGCTAAGTTGACTCCAGTTGCGTTGCATTAAGGGAGTGATTTCCATGTTGCTAAAAGCATAGGTTCGAGGAGTGCTAATGCTATAGCGCGAAAAGGTCCTGCTATTTTCAGTCTTGAGCATATCAACCCGAGCCACTCTTTTTCCTGGCAGAATTATCGGAATATATTTGTCAACGAGTGGGGCGAAGTAGGCAGGGCTAGTTAATTCTGAAGCCAGAGCCTGCAAGGCTGTCTGTAATTGTTGTTGTCTTAACGCGCTAATATTGCCCGGCGGCTTCTGGCTCTTTTCTGTATTATCAATGACTAATCTTGGCTTGAAATAGCGAACGATTTTTTTAATACTATCCATGGTAGCTCCTTTTCTCTATAATATCTTCGACAGGCAATTCAAAAAATTTCACTAAATCTGCATTTTCATTACATTCTTCATATGTTATAATTTCTTGGTGAGAAATTTGCCTGATACAGCGAAAACCAGTCAACATGGCCGCCTGGAAATCGGCGGCTGTGACACGTTGGCGCTGGCAGCGGATTAGTTAAAGTGGTTTCCCTTAAAAGAGTCAGCAGTTTATCTTTTCCTTTTGCTTTGAGGTATTCAAAAAAACCAGGGGATAGAGATAGCAAAATTCCACATGACCGATAGGCGGAAATTTCACTTTTGTGGTATAATTGATAACAATGATTAAGATAAAACCTGTTTTTGCTGGATTTGAAAAGCCGGGTGAAGTGGCCTCGGAAGTAAATGGTGTTTATATGGTGAACGGGAAGGGGACAGATCTTGGCTGCATCCTTCTGCTTCAGGAAGAAATACTCAGGCCGTCACTTTTGGAGTTTGAAATTAAGGGTGAGATTGTAAAAAAAGCGCCCTGGTCCAGGTTGCGTATCGAGGTTTTTGATCTGGATAGTCCAGATAAACCGGCCACTTCATTTGAAAACGACTATTTGACTGTCGAGTTGTCGGCTGATGAATTTAAACACCTCTCCTTGCCGGTCCTGGGGATTGTTAAGCGCCCTTCTAAAATTCAATTTATGGTAGTTGGCCCGGCCCGATCCCATTTAGAGATAAAAAATGTCTGTCTTCGATGAGGCATGAGACTGGTACTTTTTCTGCTCCTGGTTTTACTCCTTTCCGGCTGCGGAGCCTCTAGCGTGATTCAAAAAATAGACTACATGTCAGGTGACTTTACGGGGTGCGCAGTTGGTGCCTATGTTAACGGCGTGGCTAATCTCCCTGGTTTTCAAACCCTAATCGGCAAAAATCTGGCGGTAGTTCTATCTTATGTTCACTGGCAGGATCCATTTCCAAGTGCTGAAGCTGACATTGTTGCTGCCAATGATAGTATCCCCCTGATTACCTGGGAGCCATGGATCACCAATGAAGCTGGTAATCTGAACGCAATCTCCACAGGATATTATGAGAGTTATGTCAGGGAATTTATCCAGGCAGCCAAAGATTGGGGAAAGCCTTTGTTCCTACGCTTTGCCCATGAGATGAACGGGAACTGGTATCCCTGGGATGGTCTGCACAATGGGCAGGATCCGGGAAAGTACAAACAAGCCTGGATTTATATATATAGTGTGAGAGAAGAACTGGCGGCAGACAATGTTTATTTGGTTTGGTCACCCAATAACGCTAATATGCCGGAGGCAGACTGGAATGTTCTCTCTGCTTATTATCCGGGAGATCAATATGTGGATTGGATAGGTATGGATGGTTATAACTGGGGCTATGCGGATTGGGGATCGTTTGAGTCGGTCTTCGGTGATGTCTACCAAACATTAGCCGCTTTAACAGACAAGCCGCTGATGATTGGTGAATTTGCTTCGGCAGAGCAAGGGGGCAGTAAGGCAGGTTGGATTACAGACGCATTGGCAAAAATTAAAGCTGAATATCCCCGCGTTAAGATCTTTTGCTGGTTTAATATTGATAAAGAAAGAGACTGGAGAGTAACTTCTTCCGCTACAGCGGAAACCTCCTTTAATCAGGCCTTGCAGGATGGGTATTTTTTAGATAAGATTAGGTAATGTAGCTGCAGAGCTTGCTCTGTTAGTCCAGGAGGCGAGGCAAGCTTCGCAGCTACAATGGTTTATAGACGGAGAAGAGTAAAATTGGGTGAAATTATTCTAAAGCCTGGGCGATAGGATTATGTCAATGAAGCCAAAAAAGAAAAAACTCTGGCACAGGATCAAGCAGGACCGGTTTGCCTATTATTTTATTTTACCGACTCTATTAGCGATGCTTTTTTTACATCTCTCTCCCATTGTTCAGGGCGTCTACATGTCTTTTTTAAAACTGAACCAGTTTACCTTGCAGCAATATCTGCTGGCTCCTTTTATTGGCGCCGATAATTTTTACAAAGTGCTGATTGATCCGCATAGCCCCATCCGCATCGGGCTTTTTGAAGCGGTCCGCAACACCGTTATCTATACAATTATTGTAACTATTGGCACTCTGGCTATTGGCATGGTGGTGGCTTTAATGCTCAATCGCAAATTTTTTGCCCGGCCTTTGGTGCGTACTTTATTTCTTTTTCCCTGGATTGTGCCGACTTATGTTACAGGACTGCTTTGGGGGATTATCTGGTTAAAACAAGGCGGTTTGGTCAATGTGATGCTGGCGGACTGGTTAAAAATTATTCCTTTTAAGCCTTCCTGGCTCTCCGGCCCCAACACTATCTGGGCAATTATTATCCCGACTATCTGGCGGTACTGGCCGCTCTCTATGCTTATGCTGCTGGCAGGTCTCCAGACAATTCCGGATGAGTTATATGAGGCGGCCGATATTGATGGCGCCAGCCCCTGGCGCAAATTCTGGATGATTACCTGGCCCATGCTCCGGCCGGTCTGGTTTATTTTGATTCTCTTCGGTTTAATTTATAATACTTATTCTTTTAATATTGTAATTATGATGTTTGGCTTTGGGGCGGGGTATCCGGGGGAGTGGGGGGATTTGATGATGACTAATATTTTCCGCAACTCTTTTCAATTATGGAACTTTGGTACCGGGGCGGCGACCTCGGTCCTGCTTTTGATTGTTATGGTTGCTATTGTTAATGTCTGGTTTACTTATTTCAAGAAATCGGAAGATCTGCGTTGAATATATCATATTACACCAAAAAAAGAATAACCGATTTAGTGATTAATATTATTATGCTGGCCTTTTTAGCGCTGACTCTTTTGCCTATTGGTTGGATGGTATATTCATCGCTAAAAGATTCGACCGATATCGCCATTGGTAAGGTCGGGTTGCGGCGGGCCGGGCGGGATGTATTAATGATCGTGCCGGAAAGAGAAAACCTTTTGATCTTTACTGCCGATGGCGGGCTTAATCGTTACCACGCTCAAGATTTAAGTAAGCTTAAACACCATTCTTTAAAAACCCAGGCAACTTCGTATCTGTTGGAAGATGAATATGTTTGGGTTGCTTCGGCCAATCGAGGGCTGGTCAGGGCTTCAAGAGCCAAGCTGGCTTTGGTTGACGAATTCAAATTCCCTCTTTGGGGTATAGATATGAATAAGGTCTCTACAAGTTACATTAAAAAACAGGGATATGATATCTTTGTTTCTTTGGAATATAAAGACTTTGACGATGTGTTAAGGTTTGATGTACGGCAATTAAAATTCATGAAACTTATTAAGGGGGCTAAGTCGCAATATTTCCCTGAGGCGGCCAAAGCTGTTATTAAAGAGTTCCCCGATGTTGAAGGAGAAATTTTTTCAGAGGCCAGGGATGGGGATGTTCTTTACATGGGGACAGGGGGGGGGAGGCTGTACAAATACGATCTGAATTCAAAACAAATTGTTGCCCAGGCCTTGTTGCCTCAAGGGCACCTCCTGGTTAGGTGGCATAATTATATCGACATGTGGAGGAATGTTAATTTTGGTCTTTATTTAAAAAATTCTCTTATTATTTGCGGTTTTACCATGGTCTTTGCCATGATCTTCGCTACCTTTGCTGCCTACGCGTTGTCTCGTTTCCGTTTTCCCGGCGCAGATATTTTTAGTAACGCGATTTTAGCTACCCAGATGGTCCCTATGATCATGTATTTGATCCCTCTTTACATTATGTTTGTCAGGTTTACGATTATGACAGGCATCCCGGTTAAAGGTACCTATCCGGGGATGATTTTAATCTATTCGGCCTGGTTTTTGCCTTTTTCCATCTGGATCCTGCGCGGTTTTTTTGCCGCTATTCCAAAAGAGCTGGAAGAAGCCGCCTTGATTGACGGTTGTTCCAGATTAAGGGTCTTCTGGCATATCGCGCTACCTTTGGCTATCCCCGGGATAATTGCTACGGGCATCTATGTTTTTCTCACTGCCTGGGATGAGCTGATGTTTGCCTGGGTTTTGACCGATGCGGATACGATGACCATCCCGGTTGGCATTCGCTTATTTGTCGGTAATTATCAAAACCGTTTTGACCTGATGATGGCCGCGGCCGTAGTTGCCACATTACCCGTAGTTGTGTTATTCTTTATGTTGCAGCGACATATTGTAAGAGGTCTAACGGCAGGCGCGGTGAAAGGATGAGTAATATTAAGCGTCGGATATCATTCTTAATAATCGGGATTCTAATCCTGGCTCTTTCTGCCTGGTCAATGTCTCAATCTTCCGGTGATTCTTCTGTTGATGCCAAAGCGCAAAAAAACAATGTTTACCTCGGAGTTTTTCGTGAAGGTGCCCCGGCCAATATGAACTATATTGAGAAATTTGTAGAAGAGGTGGGCAAAAAGCCGGCGACAATTATGTGGTACCAGGATTGGGCGCAAACTTTCCCGGCCGTGGACGCTCAAAAAGTTGCCGATTATGGCGCCGTTCCCCATATTGTCTGGGAGGCGAGATATTGGACCTATCCCGGAAAGGTAAAAATAGACGATATTCTTGTCGGCAAGTGGGATAATTATATCCGCTCCTGGGCCAGGGCCGTTAAGACTTTTGGTAAACCGATATTCCTGCGTGTTGGGCATGAGTTCAATATCGAAATTTATCCCTGGGGCGTTGTTAATTTAAAGAAAAATCCGGAAACTTTTGTCCAGTTTTATAAGCATATCGTTGATATCTTTAAGCAAGAAAAAGTGAACAATATTCAATGGGTCTGGTGTTTTAACAACTATTCTAACCCGGATGAGTCTTGGAATAACTGGGTTAAGGCATATCCCGGCGATAAATATGTCGACTGGATTGGGATTGATGGCTACAACTGGGGCAAAACTCACGAATGGAGTGGTTGGGAAGACCTGAAAGGCCTGTTTCGGAACCAGATGCGCTTATCGCGTAAGCTTTGGCCGACGAAACCTATTATGCTTGCCGAGTTTTCTTCGACCGAAAATGGGGGTAATAAAGCTGCCTGGATAAGGGAGCTGCCTGATTATTTGAAAACCAGCATGAGGGAGATCAATGCCATTATCTGGTTTGATATTAAGAAAGAGGCAGACTGGCGGGTGAAATCCAGCCCAGCTTCTCTGGCTGCCTTTAAAGAGATAATGAAAGACCCCATCTTTTCGAGTTATGGCGAAGCGCTGGCCGGGCTAAGCGTGTCCGGCAAACAGGCCGCAAAGAAAAAGCTTATCGCGGCCAAAACGAATAAGATAATAAACATGGACGCCGACCTTGGAGATTGGCGCGATAGCCAAGCTGCCGAGATGAAAGATGCTTCGTATTTCAAAGAAGGAATCAATTGGGGTGGAACCAAGGACCTTTCAGGCCAGTTTTATGTGCAATGGGATGAGACAAATTTTTATCTGGCGGCTAACATCATCGATAGTAATCCATTGGTTAATACCAAAACCTTGCAGGATATCTGGAATGGCGATGCTGTAGAGGTTGTCTTAAGTCTGGATCCGCAGGCCGATCCCAAACGGAGCTCTTTTGCAAAAAAAGATTATCAAATTGGTTTTTCCACTGGTGACGGCAAAGGCAATCAGGCAATTATCTGGAATTGGCAGAGAAGAAGAGAGCCGGCTGGCAGCAAAATTGTGGTAAAAAGGACGGCCGATCCGGCAGGTTATGTTTTAGAAGCAATGATTCCCTGGAAATCTTTCAGCGAGAGCTTTGTGCCGCAAGAAGGGACGAAGCTTGGGTTTGATCTCGCGTTTGATGATGCGGATTCAGCCGGAGCGCGGGAAAAACAGTTGATCTGGAACGGAGATTATTACTTTTATAAAGATCCGAGTGTCTGGGGTACCCTTGAATTAGAATAAGGGAGGTAATTGACAATGAAAAAGTTTATTGTTGGCGGTCTTATGTTGTTTGGTTTTTGTTTGTTGATTGTTTCTCTGGCCGGGGCGATGGGTGGACCTGCTGCCGAAAAAACGGAGCTGGAAGAGTCAAAGCCAATTGTTTTGGGTCCCAGTTTTCTTATTGAAGATTTTGAATCAGGTAGTTTGAGGTCTCCCAGGGAGTGGTGGACATTCGATGTTAAGCGAGCCGATGTCGTTGGTAATGATAAGTATGCTGAAGGAGAAGAGGTAGTTACTGGTGATGTTGGAAAGTATTCATTGATGTTAAAAGGCAAAGCTGCCAATTGGTACGTAGGCGGTTGTGGTTCTTATTTGGCGAAAGAAGGGCAGAATTTATCCAAGCATGACACCTTTGTGCTGGATGTTTACGGCAATGGAAAAGGTTCCGGGACATTGAAGGTTGAACTTTTTGACGATGACAACGGCAATTATCAGGTTGAACAGGATCCGGCCAAGAATTATCTGCCTATTTATGATGACAAGCTGGTTTATGATGTAGTAGTAGATTGGGAAGGGTGGAAAAGAGTTGAGATTCCGCTGAACGACTTTGTTGACGATAATTCAGGCACAGGTGATGATGTCTGGAACCCTCAACAGGAGAATGCTTCGGGCGGGTTCCTTCAGTTCCAGTTTGTCTGCATAGCTGCCGGAGAAGATGCTGAAATTAATTTTAATCTGGATAACATTAAGTTGACAGTGAACGGGGAGTAATAAAACCCTCAATCCCAACCCCTCTCCCAGAGGGAGAGGGGCTTAAGGCACAAATGAAGCATCTGGGCTTGTTAGCTTTAGTATTATTGCTGTTTTATTCAGGTGCGGTATTTGCTGCTGATGAAGCTTCGCCGCAAGCTCCAATTTTTACAGAATTCTGGAACAGTGTCGCTTTTTACGATACCAATCTTGAAAAAAATAATTATTCCTCTATTTTGGGCAGATTTGAAGGTAAGGTTGGTCTCAATTTAGGCCAACTGCCTGTGCAGGTCTACGGTGTTTATTATAGCGCGGCGTCGCAGATCGAGAAATATTGGGATAATTATCTTTATGCCGGTGCCGGCATGCGCCTTTTTCCTTTCCGTGGCTACCAGGCCAACGGCTGGTATAACGAGTGGTTGCCTGATGTGCGGGTTTTTGTTGAGAGTTTAACCCCCACTTATTTAAAGAATGCTGTTTCGGCCGAGAGCCTGGCCAAGAATGACGCTCGTTACGGTGTTGAGGTTTGGCACGAGTGGAATCAGGTCAATCCCGACGTTACGAAACCCTGGGGGGAGCTGTGGGCTAAGGCGGATTACCGTACAACAAATTTCGGTTGGGAAGATTTTACTTCATATATTATTTATCTACAGCCCAAATATGGTATTTATCTTGATGAGGCAATAAAAGTCTATTGGCGCGGCGACGTTACTTATTCGCACAAGTCCGGTCCCTCATATTCTTTTCTCAACATTGCCGATTATGGCGTTGGTATCCGTTTTGAGCCATTCCGTAACAGGACGCAGCCTGCTGAGCTATTGCATAAGTTCAATATGTTTGCCGAAGTTTTGGGAGTAAGTTATCTAAAGGAGCAGCCGGCAACTGCCGGCAATGTTGTTAGCTCAGATGTGCGCTTTGGCGTAGATCTTTCCTACGGACGTTAAAATGTATTTAATTGTCGGCCTGGGTAACCCGGGCAAAGAGTATGAAGCTACCCGTCATAATATAGGTTTCAAGGTTATTGATGAATTGGCGCGCAGATTAGGAGTTACGTCGTTAAAATCCCGGTGCCAGGCCTTTATTGCTCAAACCAAGATTGGAGAGCACAAGGTTATTATTGCCCAACCCCAGACCTTTATGAACAATTCCGGTCCGGCTGTACGCGGCTTGCTGGATTGGTATAAAATTGATCCGCGAAAACTGATTTTAATCTATGATGATGTAGATTTAGAAGTGGGGCAGCTCCGGATACGCGAAAAGGGTGGGGCGGGGGGGCATCATGGGGTGGAGTCGGTCATTGCCGGCCTTGGCACAACAGAGTTTACTCGGGTGAGAATTGGTATTGGGAGAGAAAATTTAACCGGTGACGTTACAGGGTATGTTTTGCAAAATATTCCTCCTGCACAGAGAGAGATTTTGGCGGGAGCGGTGGTGTCTGCCGCCGATAAGATTCAATATACTGTTTCTGGTGGAGTCTTGGGCGACGAGTAAATTTAATCAGTAAATTTTTTCAGGTGTGTTCTTACGCTTTTGGGATAGGTGCGGGAAAGTTTTTTTAACCTCATTTTATTTAAACCGGCTATATTTAGTTCGTCAAGAAGCGAATGGCTGCGGTTGGCTTTTGCGTTAATATAAAGGTAATCCAAGAGAGCTTTTTCTGCTGTTGCCCAGAGAATTCCGCGTTCATTTTTGTAATTGTTAAATAGCTGCCGCGCGATATGGTGAAAGACAATCTCGCCAAAAGGGGTTTTTAAGTTTTTTGTCTTGCGGGGGGTGGCGCAGGTTAAGACCAACGGCATTTGCGAAATAAGGCCGTGGTTTTCCAAGGCGCTCTCAAAAGAGATGTAGCAGGGGCGGCCGTAGATCATGGCAATTTCTTCAAGTCTTGGAGGCGCAAATTTATTGGCGTAAGTCCTTTTGTATAGTTTAATTAGATATCCTTTTTTCCCCAGGCGCTGGATGGCTTTTAGGGCGGCGTTGGGACTAAGTCCGGAAGCCATTGTTAGCATTTGAGGAGAGATGATTTTTTGATTGGCCTGTCCCAGTTTTTGCAAAAGAGAAATCCAGTCCGAAAGGGTAAAATATTTATTCATAGTGATTTAATCCCTTTCTCAATTAGGGTTTTCGCTTCGCTTAAGACCACCTGGTAATTGTCGCTTTCAAACTGCCGGCGGTACTTAAGGGGGAGAAAACGTTCCATCTCTGATTTGACATTTTCAATGGAAGCGAGAGCCAGGCCTTTCTTTAAGTCATTAATTGAGACAGAATAGTCTTTAAGCTTTTTTGCCAGCAATTCCGGCTTAAGAAGGATATTTTTTTGTTTTAATAACCAGAGATCAAAGATGTCGCGGCCTTTGCAAAATTTCCGTCCGCCGATAGCGCACAATTTATCGGCCAGTATCTCTTCCAGGCTTTCCGCCCGGACAAGTACGGGGGGTAGCCCCGGCAATTCTTTTTGCGGCTTTAACGGAGCAATATTTAGGGTGTAAGCGGGATAACAGGCAAACTCAAGGCTGACAAAAAATGATTCGGGCGGTGAAGTTTTTTGGTTATGAACCTTGAAGCGATAAAATGTTTTTGATTCTTTTTGTTCTACCAGCTTTAATTTACTCTCAAACAGTGGTTCAAGCCGGGGTAGGCTGCGGGATAAATTTGTATAAATGTTTTTAATATCTTGCGGCCGGGCAGTTGTGACAAAATCGAGATCCTCCGAATAGCGAACGCCATTGTAGATTAGGCGCAGGCAGGTGCCTCCCTGAAAGGTTAAAAGGGTAGCTTCGGGGAGGGAAAACAGTTCGCTTAAAATGTAAATTTGCAGCTCTTCTTTTTCCAGGATCTTTGGCGGCAGCCCTTCTTCCATTGATCGCTTGATTAACTCATTTCTCTTCATAAAGCATCTCCTGTATAGGACAATATTGTCCTTTGTGGTGGATGTATTATGTGAGATGTGTGATTAAATGTCAAGTGGTTTCTCGGATTATATGGCGATGAGTAAGGTGAACATGCTAAAATAAACATATATGAGTTTTCAGGGTATATTAGCCTCAATCAAGCAATCTCCCTGTTATTCCGGTCTGGTTGGCTCCTCCGCTTCGGCAGTCTTAGCCGCTCTACGAGATGATTATAGGAGTATTCTGGTCATTGCGGCCAATAGTGAGAAGGCCGAGGCGCTAAAATCAGAAATTGAACTATTCTCCGGTAAAGAGGTTCATCTCTTCCCCGCGCTGGACACTATCCCCGGCGAAGATATCCAGCCAAGTAAAGAATTGGTCGGCGAACGATTAGCTATTCTTGAAAAATGGGGGAGACAGGAAGATCTGGTTGTTGTCGCTCCGGTTAAAGCGGTTGTCCATATGACGAGCCGGAGGCTCGAGGGTCTCCGGATATCAGGTAATCAGGCAATCCGGTTAGATGATTTAATAAATAAATTGATCGAGTTCGGCTATAAACGTTTTGACATTGTTGGGGAACGCGGCGAGTTCTCTATCCGCGGAGGAATTATCGACATCTTTCCGCTAAACCTTGATCAGCCTGTCAGAATTGAGCTCATGGACGACAGAATCGAGTCCCTGCGCAGTTTTGATTCATTTTCCCAGCGTTCTATCGATACAATAACAGAAATCTCCGTGATGCCGGCTCAAGAGTTTGCTGAGGTTCCCGTCTTTGACCATTTAAGTAACAATACGCTTGTTGTCTGGCATGAAAAAATGGAGTTGAATCGGGAATTGGGCTTTGAGGAGCTCCCAAAACTTGCTGAAAAAAAGAAACAAATAACCTTGTCTGCTTTTCTAGCCTCGGGAGAAGAGACGAGTTTTGTCGCGCCACTAAATTACGTTGGCAAGGTAGAAGAAATTCCTCAAGATGCCTTAATTATCAGTAAACACGCGGCCAGATTACGCGATGAAATTGATAATGAAATTATTGAAGGGAGTTTGCGCGGTGGTTTTGTTATTGCCAATAGTCAAATATTAAGCGATCGGGAAATCTTTGGCGAAGAAACAGTCTTCCGCAAGGCAAAACCGCTATCGAAAGAGGGGGTGGCCGACGAGCTGTTGGCTGATTTGAAAATCGGAGACTACGTTGTTCACGAAAATTACGGTATCGGCCTTTATCGGGGGATGTCCAGTTTAGAAATCGATGGGATCAAACAGGAATACCTGCTTATTGGGTTTGCCGACGAGGACAAAGTCTATGTCCCCCCTAGTATGGCCGGACTGGTCGAAAAATATTCAAGCGGAGCTGACTTTAAGCCCAAACTTAGCCGTTTAAGTTCAAAACAATGGCTGCGCACTAAAGGGCGCGTAAAAAATCGATTGCGTAATATCACCAAAGAGCTGTTAGAACTCTATGCCGCGCGAGAAAAACTGTCCGGTTTTGCTTTTCCGGCCGATAATGTATGGCAGGTTGAGCTGGAGGGGACTTTCCCGTACACAGAAACCCCTGACCAGGGCAAAGCGATCGTGGAAACAAAACAGGATATGGAACAATCACGACCCATGGATCGCCTGGTTTGCGGTGATGTGGGCTATGGCAAGACAGAGGTAGCTATCCGGGCTGCGGCCAAAGCGGTCTCTGCCGGCAAACAAGTGGCCGTCCTGGTGCCGACTACTATTTTGGCCGAGCAGCATTACAATAATTTTAGAGAGAGGCTTAAGTCTTTTCCTGTTGTTGTTGAAATGCTCTCTCGTTTTAAATCAAAAGCTGATCAGATTAAAATTGTTAAAGCTGCAGCTGTCGGCGGGGTAGATATTGTCATTGGTACCCATCGCTTGCTGCAAAAAGATATTAAATTTATGGATCTGGGGCTGGTGATCGTAGATGAAGAACAAAGATTCGGCGTGGCGCATAAAGAAAAGCTAAAACAGGCGAAGCAATCCGTGGATGTTTTAACTCTAAGCGCGACGCCAATCCCGCGAACTCTATACCTGTCACTTTCCGGCGCCAGGGATATCAGCACAATCCATACGCCGCCAATCGATCGTTCGCCAATCAGGACTTATGTTATCCCCTGGAACGAAGCGGTGATTCGTGAAGCTGTCTTGCGCGAAATCGACCGCCGCGGCCAGATTTATTTTCTCCACAATTTTGTTGAAACTATTGATGGAGTAGCTTCCAGAATTAAAAAAATTGTGCCGGAGGCCAGGGTGGGGATGGCGCATGGCCAGATGTCCGGCAAAGTGCTGGAAAAAACCATGATCGAATTTTTGGACCGTAAGTTTGATCTCCTGGCCTGCACCTCAATTATCGAATCCGGGCTGGATATAACCAACGTCAATACTATTTTGATCGATCAGGCGGATCGCTTCGGTCTGTCCCAGCTTTATCAGATACGGGGTCGGGTAGGTCGCTCCGCGGCGCGCGCCTATGCTTATCTCTTTTATCATCCCCAAAAAGTGATGACAGACCAGGCCCTGGAGCGCTTAAAAGCTATTCAGGAATTTACCGCTCTTGGTTCCGGCTATAAATTGGCCATGCGTGATCTTGAGATCCGTGGGGCGGGGAATCTCTTGGGGGCAGAGCAGTCCGGGCATGTGGTGGAGGTGGGTTTTGATCTCTATTGTGAGCTGTTGGAAGAAGCGGTCCGGGAAGTTAAGGGGATAAAAGAGGCTACGCCGCGGGAAGTAACGGTCGATCTCAAGATTGAAGCCTATATTCCTGAGGCATACATCCCTGATGACCGCCAGAGAATCGCCGTCTACCGCAGACTGAACCTTTTGGCCGAAAAGAAAGGGGTCGACGAAATGAAAAAAGAGCTTGAAGACCGTTTTGGCGGGATCCCTGATAAACTGGCGAAGCTCTTTGATGTGCTTTATCTAAAGGTTAAGGCCTTAAAGGCGGGTATCAGGAGTATAAAAGAGCAGGACGGACAGATAATTGTTGAAAAACTAACCGGGCAGGTAAAGAGGGTGGAAATTAAGGGCGGAAATAAGCTTAAATTTGTGACTCAATATATTGGCGGATAACTTTTTTGTCGCGAACAATTACGAGCGGTTTTCCTTTCGGACTTTTGATGATTAATTTTTCCGGAGTTACTTCAATATTGCCGGTGCCTGAATCCTGAGTGGAAGTATTGGCCAAATAATTGATGACCAATAGCTTTAATATTTCCGGATTAAGTTTATCGCCAAAGAAAATCTTTGGTTCTACGACAAATTCAGTGTGTTTGGCCGCGATAATTGAGGCATTGCCGCTGACGCGCCAAAACTCTTTAAGCAAATCCTCCAATTTTTCTAAGGCGCTTTTTTCTTCAGGCATTAGACTTGTGCTCCCTCGATAATCTTTTGTTCACTACGCGCGACTCTGGCTACT
The DNA here is from genome assembly GCA_001771365.1 of candidate division WOR-1 bacterium RIFCSPLOWO2_02_FULL_46_20. Taxonomy (GTDB): domain Bacteria; phylum Margulisbacteria; class WOR-1; order O2-12-FULL-45-9; family O2-12-FULL-45-9; genus O2-12-FULL-45-9-A. The sequence continues at coordinate 13,531 of METP01000050.1, forward strand.
TGAGCAATCTCTGGGACGGATGATCCGGTTAAAAAAGCGATAAGGGGGAGTGAATCAACCAGGGGCTCTATCCCCCCGATAATTGAACTGTCCGCGCTTGGTCTTTCCGGGTGCAATTTTAGAATCTGTCTTTGAATGGGAATTTCCGACTGATTGCTTTCAGCAAGAGGGTTACCTTGTTTGACCGTATAGCGCTGATGTTCCGGGTCATTTAGATAGGCCAGGCGCTGTTTATAAGTTTGTATCTGTTCAGAAGTAACAGGAATTTTGCCCTGTCCGCCAATAGAGGGTTGGTCAGGTGGTCTGACGTTTTTTATGCCTATGTTGGTAGTTGGGCTTGTCATCCTCTTATTTCCTCCAGTTTAATTTGCCGCTTTTTAGGTCTTGTTTAATCAAAGAAGCCAGATAAGGAATGTCATTGGGTGTTATATTAAATTTAGTATGGAAATATTCCAGGACAGCCTGGGCTTTCAACTTGGGATCGAGAATGGCTCTGTCGTCTTTAATGATAGGTTCTCCGTCGACTTTTAAGAGGGCCAAAATATCAATAACTTCCATGGGTGATTTAAACCCCAAGGCGGCTAGATTTGGACCAGATTTTGTTGTTGTATTTTGATTAACAGGCATATTCTTCCCTTTACAATAAATATATCGTATCCAGAGGCCCAAAACTTGCATCCTCCTTCGCACTGTCTGCTTCGCTTTTTGAGCTGCGTAGTACAAGTTATGCTTCGGAGGACGGGTCAAGTTTGGGGTGAGTGTGATATAATTAATTTGTGAAAAAATTAGATGAATTTGTCAGAATAGTGCGTCGCTTGCGTAAGCAGTGCCCTTGGGACCGGGAGCAGACCTTTGAGAGCTTAAAGCCTTTTTTGGTTGAAGAAGTCTATGAAGCAATCTCAGCTATTGATGACAAAGATTACGACCGCCTGGGCGAAGAATTGGGTGATATGTTGCTTCATATAGTGATGCTGTCGGTTTTTGCCGAAGAAGGCGACCATTTTGATATTATCAAGGTCATTGATGGGATTTCAGCGAAAATGGTCAGGCGGCATCCACATGTATTTGCCAATGGCAAGGCTAAAACCAAAGAGCAAATTTGGCTAAAATGGGAAAAAATCAAAGCAGCTGAGAAAAAAGCTAAAGGAAAAATAAACAAAGGGATGTTGGATGGAGTTCCCCGCTCACTCCCTGCTTTGTATCGAGCCGAGAAGGTGCAAAGACGGGCGGCCAGGGTTGGGTTTGATTGGGACCAGGTGGCAGGGGCTTGGGATAAGGTCCATGAGGAACTGGACGAAGTAAAATTCGAAATTCAAAATTCGAAGCACGAAACAAATTTGAAAACAAAAATTCGAAGTTCAAAATTAAAAGAAGAAATAGGGGATTTGTTGTTCGCGGTAGTAAATGTGGCGAGAAAGTTGGATATCGACGCAGAAGACGCGCTGCAACAGGCCAATTCAAAGTTTATGGGCCGGTTTTTCAAGATTGAAAAGAAACTTAAAAAGAAGAAACTGACCATTGAGCAAATGGACGCCCTCTGGGATAAGATCAAAGCCTCCGAATCCTAGAATCATCGTCTAATAAATGGTATAATCAAGATCATGAAAGCCAATTGGAAGAATATTTTCGTATATCTGTTGATTGTTTTGGCCGCGGTAGCTATTCTTTCTCCCTTTCTCCAAAACGAAACCAGCGTCAAAGAAGTCAGTTTTTCCAGCTTTTTAGATATGGTTGACCAGGGGAAAATCAGAGATGTCACGATTGCCGGAGAAAATATTGCCGGGACTCTGATTGATAAAGGAAGCTTTCGCACCAGAGCCTTAAGTTATCCAAACCTTGTGCCTATGCTTAGGGAAAAAGGGGTCAATATCAAGATTGAGTCTCCGGTTGAATCAAACTGGCTGTGGAATTTGGCCATCCAACTTTTAATCCCTATCGCTTTTTTTGGTCTGCTCTGGTGGCTGCTGATCCGTCAGGCGCAGAATACCAATCAACAAGCTATTGCTTTTGGCCGGTCCAAAGTAAAACCGCTGGTGGGTAAGGTTAATGTAACCTTCGCGGATGTGGCCGGAGTAGATGAAGCAAAAGATGAGCTGCGCGAGATTGTCGATTTTCTTAAAACCCCTGAAAAATTTCAAGCTTTGGGCGCCAAAATGCCAAAAGGATTACTGCTTATGGGTGCTCCCGGCACAGGTAAAACTCTTTTAGCTCGTGCTATCGCCGGAGAAGCCGGGGTTCCTTTCTTTTCCATCTCCGGTTCTGATTTTGTTGAAATGTTTGTAGGCGTTGGAGCGGCCAGGGTTAGATCTATTTTTCAGGAGGCAAAAAAACAGACCCCGGCGATTATCTTTATGGATGAGATTGATGCAGTTGGTCGGCATCGCGGTGCTGGTTTAGGCGGTGGCCATGATGAAAGGGAACAAACCTTAAATCAGTTGTTGGTTGAGATGGATGGCTTTGACCCAAAGACCAACATTATTATTATTGCAGCCACTAACCGACCGGATATTTTAGACCCGGCACTGCTTCGGCCCGGCCGATTTGACCGCCAGGTTGTTTTGGATAAACCGGATCTTAGGGGCAGGGAAGAGATTTTGAAAATTCATGCTAAGGGTAAACCTTTGGCTGCTGATGTTGACCTGAATATTGTTGCCAGGCGCAGTCCTGGTTTTACCGGAGCCGACCTGGAAAATGTTCTGAATGAGGGGGCTATTTTAGCTGCCCGCGCGGATAAAAAAGAGGTAACCATGGAGGAGGTTGAGGAGGCTATTGATAGAACAATTGCCGGTCCTGAAAAAAAGAGCCGAATAATCTCCGACAAAGAAAAATCTATTGTGGCGCATCACGAAGTCGGGCACGCGATTCTTTCAAAGATTTTGCCCGATGCGGATCCGGTACACAAAATATCGATTTTACCTCGTGGCATGGCTTTGGGTTACACCCTGCAACTGCCGCAGCAGGATAAACATTTAGTTAGCAGAGCAGAGGCTTTGGATCAAATAACCGTTCTGATGGGTGGCCGTGTCGCCGAAGCTATGATTTTTAATGAAATTACCTCTGGCGCGCAAAATGACTTGCAAAGAGCCACAGAAATGGCCAAGAAAATGGTTTGTGAGTTTGGCATGAGTAAACTTGGGCCTCGCACCTTTGGCAGAAAAGACCGTCAGATCTTTCTGGGTCGCGATATTGCCGAGATGAAGGATTACAGCGAGGAAACCGCCGATAAAATTGATGAAGAGATCGATGCGATCGTGGCCGCCTGCTATCAACGGGCGGAAAAATTATTGACCTTGAATAGGGATAAGCTGGCGGCCATTGCCAGGACACTGATGGAAAAAGAGAGTCTGGAAAATCATAACCTGGAAGAAGCGCTACAGGGACTGCAGATGGATGAACGAAAAAACCAATGAACGAAAGAACTGAAGAACTGAAAAATGTCCGCCCTAATTGAATGTGTCCCCAATTTTTCTGAAGGGGCCGACACCTCATTAATAGAAGAAATCGTCGCCGCGGTGAAAACCGCGAAAGTTTTGGACCTCCATTCTGATCCCGATCATAATCGTTCAGTCGTAACAATGATTGGCTCGCCTGACGAGGTCAAGCAAGCCGCTTTTGACCTGACCGAGCGGGCGATGCAGCTTTTGGACATTAGAAAGCATAAAGGCGAGCATCCTTATGTCGGCGTGGTTGATGTTGTTCCCTTTATCCCCATAAAAAATACTTCTGTTGAAGAAACTATACAACTTGCCAGAAAATTCGGCCAAAAAGTGGCGGCAGAGCTTGCTCTGCCTGTTTATTTTTACGGAGAAATCAATCATAAAGAACTTCCGGCTGTGCGTAAAGGCGGCTCTGACCCCGATCTGGGTAAAGGCCGGCATTCAACTGCCGGGGCGGTGGCGGTTGGGGTCCGTGATTATTTAATTGCTTTTAATATTAATTTAAACACGCGTGATTTAAACATCGCCGAGTCTATTGCCGGGAATATCCGTGAAAAGAATGGTGGTTTGCCCGGAGTTAGGGCCCTGGGCGTTGATTTAGAGAGTAGAGGGCTAACGCAGGTGAGCATAAATCTGGTTGATCACAAAAAAACCTCTCTAAAACAGATATTTGATTCGGTTAATCGTTGGTCTAAAGAATATGGAGTTGGGATCGTTGAGTCCGAGTTGGTTGGCCTGCTCCCCCGGAGTGCTGTTTTTAGTGACATGAAAGAGTATTTAAAATTATCCGCCTTCTCTGACAGGCAAATCCTGGATAATCATTTGCCCGCGTGATAAAATCACTCTAGATATGCAGCAAGAAATTTCCAAAATCTACGACCCGTCTGAAATTGAGAAAAAATGGTACAAAATCTGGGAAGAGAATAATCTTTTTGCCCCGGAAGAGAACTCTGCGAAAAAGCCATTTACCATAGTCATTCCTCCGCCAAATGTGACAGGCAATCTCCACATGGGGCATGCTTTGGATAATTCCATACAGGATGTTTTGATCCGTTACAAAAAAATGCGGGGGTTTAATACGCTTTGGGTGCCAGGGACGGATCATGCCGGCATTGCGACGCAGAATGTCGTGGCCAAGGCTTTGAAAAAAGAAGGAAAAACCAAAGAAGATTTAGGACGAGAAGAGTTTATCAAACGGGTTTGGCAATGGAAAGAAGAATATGGCGGCAACATTACCCGTCAATTGCGCAGATTGGGTTGTTCTTTGGATTGGAGTCGGGAACGTTTCACTCTGGACGAGGGTTTGTCTAAAGCTGTAACCCACGAATTTGTTGTTTTATATAATGAAGGCTTGATCTATCGCGGTAAACGTTTGGTTAACTGGTGTCCAAAGTGCGGCACAGCGATTTCTGATATCGAAGTCGAGCATGAAACCAGGAAGGGTAAGTTGTGGTGGCTGCGTTATCCAATTGAAGGGAGCAAAGATTGTGTCATCGTGGCCACAACCAGGCCGGAGACGATGTTGGGGGACACCGCGGTGGCGGTTAACCCCAAAGATATACGCTATAATAAATTAATCGGCAAGATGTTGGTACTGCCTTTGGTTAATCGTAAGATCCCGATCATTAAAGATAATTTTGTTGATCCGGAGTTTGGCTCAGGCGCGGTTAAGGTTACGCCGGCTCATGACCCTGATGACTTTGAAATAGGGGAGAGGCATGGTCTGCCCAGGATCAATATATTAACTTCCGAGGCCAAAGTTACTTTTGCCGAGTTTGCTGAGAGTGAAAAAGGGATTGTCAAGGCCCTTGAAGGCTTAGAAAGGTTTAAGGCTCGTGAAAAAATTGTTGAGCTGCTGGAAAAGGGTGGTTTTCTCGAGAAGATTGAAGATTATGAAAACTCAGTTGGTGAATGTTACCGCTGCAGGTCAATTATTGAACCATATTTGTCGGATCAGTGGTATGTAAAGGTTAAGGATTTGGCTCGACAAGCAATTAAAGCAGTTGAGGATGGAAGAATCAGGTATGTGCCAGAGCGTTGGACCAAAATTTATATTAATTGGATGACCGATCTCAAAGATTGGTGTATTTCCCGACAGCTCTGGTGGGGACATCGCATTCCAGTTTGGTATCGTGGAGAAGAAGTTTATGTTGGGGAAAAAGCTCCTCAAGGCGAGGGCTGGGAACAAGATCCGGATGTGTTTGATACGTGGTTTTCATCGGCACTTTGGCCGTTTTCAACCCTGGGTTGGCCTGATAAAACCAAAGATTTGGATATCTTCTATCCTACCGATGTTTTAGTTACCGGTTACGATATCATAACCTTCTGGGTTTCGCGTATGATTATGTCCGGCCTGCACTTTATGAAGGAAGAGCCTTTTCACACGGTGCTTATCCACGGTTTAGTGCGTGATGCTTCCGGAAAAAAGATGAGCAAATCTTTTGGCAACGTAATTGACCCCATAGAAATCATTGATAAAGTTGGCGCGGATGCGTTGCGCTTTGCCCTAATCTCCTTAATAACAGGGCAGGGGCAGGATATCAAGCTGACTCAGGATAAAATAACCGAAGCCAGGAATTTTACGAATAAAATGTGGAATGTGACGAGATTTATCTTAATGTCTACCCCCTCTGTCTCACCTTCGGTTCGACATCTCCCCCCTGGTAAGGGGGAGAGTACGGAGCTTGAATTAGCTGACAAATGGATTATTAGTCGATACCAGAACCTAGTAGGTGAAGTTACCGATCTGTTAGAGAGCTATGAC
>METP01000051.1:0-19676 GCA_001771365.1 candidate division WOR-1 bacterium RIFCSPLOWO2_02_FULL_46_20
TCTAGAGAATACGGGTAATACGCGTTCATTTAGGAAACAGATAATGGAGAATAAGTTTATTGACCCGACCATCGGAGAAAAGAGAATTATTCACTAACCGATTTTAGTTAGCACTTTAGTAATCCGTTGTCGCTCGTTACTTATCCCGGCAACCGGTACCCTGGAGCCGGATGTTGATCGGGCATATTACCTTGGCCTCTTTTAAATAGGAGCCTGGCTTGTGGTTTCGCCAATTACTAAACTTACCGGCAAGGTGTAGCGCCAGGCAGCTTTTACGGGATTTTTCAATAAGTTAACCAGGACATTAAGTGTTTGCTTGGCCATCTCTTTGATGTCAACATTTATAGTTGTCAATTTTGGCAATAGGCCTTGAGTATATTTTGGAGTCCGTAGGTTATCAAAGCCGGTTAGAGAAATGTCTTCGGGAATCCGAACCCCTCTTTTTTTAGGTTTTCATAAACAGAGTAAGCGATCGGGTCGCTGGCGCAGGCAATTGCGGTTGGCGGATTAGGCAGGTTTAGTAAATTATTGAGCCCTTTCTCAACATTTTTATATTCGATAAAGTCGCCAAGTTGCGCATAATCATCCTCAACCTTTATGCCGGCTTGATTTAAGGCGTAACGGTAGCCATCAAGACGATCGCTGGCTGACAGATTATCCGACTCCGGCCGATCCTACCAATGGAGTGGAAGTGATGATCTGGTTGTGGGACAGGAAGACTTCACCGCTTGGAGTGTATGAACGGACTGAGATAAAGCAGATAGTTGTTAATGGCGAGCCTAAGGATGTTAAGTTTCTTGTTTATGCCGCCCTGCGGGATGGGAGCAGGAATACCGACGTGGTGTCGTTCGTGATCGATCGGTTCAGCATGATCCAATCAGGCCAGGTGGAGGTCGATCTTTTGGACTTCGTGAAAACCGCGCTTAGCTTGAGCCGGCGGAATGACGAGCTCTACCTGCAGGGAGTTGAATTCGGGATTGAATTTACCAATCAGGATCAAAAATTCAACTTAGAGCTTAATAAATTTAAGATCGACCAGATGCTTGTTAGGTGATCGAATCCTGCCAGCCGTATTGGCCGACCAGCGGGACAAAGACGCAAGGGAATGATTTCTCGAAGTTGATATCGCTGCTGTCTTTAAGCGGTGCGTGTAGATTTAATATAAGAGGCATGCTATAATGCTCTTCATGGAAAACACATTGGTTAAAGATGAGAAACACGGCGGGCGATTTGTCGCTTTGAAAGATTTTGGCGACAAAACAGTTATTGTTGATGGTAAAAATCCGAGCGAAGTGCTTGAAAAAGCGATAAATAAAGGTTATCAAAACCCTGTTATTTTATTTGTGCCAGTTAGAGATATGGTGCAAATTTATTAATGTTAGATGAGCCTTTTAAACGTTCCTTTCATCCAAATTGGGCCGGGAGATTCACCGAAACCTTGGTTGCCGGTTGTTATTATTAATCCTCATACCGGCAAAAAAATTCGGACCTACGGGCTTATTGATACAGGAGCAGATGAATGTGCCTTACCAGCCGGTTATGCTGATATACTTGCTCACAATCTTCAAAAAGGAACAGAAAAAGAGGTTTCCACAGGTAACGGAATAACTATAGCTTATTCTCATACAATCTCGATTGAAATCGATGATTTTCGCACTGATGATGTTTTAATTGACTTTATGCCGAATTTATCAATCCCTTTGCTTGGTGTTAGGAGTTTTTTGAGCAAATTTATCCTCACAATAAATTACAAAAATCAGACTTTTTCTCTTCAGTTGAATAAATAATTGAAATTGAAGTGTTAGCCTCTCGGCCTAATAATTTTCTCCTGTTCATTTTTGAACTCTTCCTTTAACTGCCAGCCGTATTGGCCGACCAGCGGGACAAAGACGCAGGGGACAGACTCTTCGGTCGTAATTTTGCTGCCATGTTTTACTGCCGTAGTCAGCACCTGCTGGTAAACATCGCCCACCGGCAGGACTAATCTTCCGCCATCCCGCAATTGTTCAACCAGCGGTTGAGGGATGTTTGGACAGCCGGCAGTCACCAGTATCCCATCATAAGGGGCGGCGGCATATCCCAGGGTGCCATCCGCAGTAATGAATTCTATATTGTTATATCCCAATTTTTTAATAATGTTCTCGGCTTGATCGGAGAGGCTTTTCAATCGTTCAACGGTGTAAACTTTCTTGCAGAGTTTGGCCAGGATGGCGGCCTGGTAACCGGAACCGGTGCCGATTTCCAAGATATTTTCCTCGCCTTTGAGTTTTAACTGCTCGGTCATTACCGCTACCATGTAAGGTTGGGAAATAGTTTGTTCTCCGCCAATAGGAAGGGGGCGGTCGTCATAGGCGAAAGCCTGCAGATTGGCGGGGACAAATTGATGCCGTGGCACTTCCCGGAAGGCGTCGAGAACCCGGGGATCGGAAATTCCTCGCGGGATGAGCTGCGTATCCACCATTGCCTGCCGCAGTTCAGTAAAGTCCACAGCAATATTCTACTCCTAGAGAGGGGCTTTAACTAGCCTATTAATAACCTTTTCTCTCCCCAATATCTCTATCACATCATACATCGGTGGGGATTCCAGGGTTCCGGTTAAGGCCAGGCGGCAGGGGTGGATAATAACCCCCAACTTAACGTCCATTTCTTTGGCCAGCTCTTTAAAAATTAGTTCAATCTTGTCTTTAATAAATGGTTCCAGCTGAGCTAGCCGCGCTTTAAGCGTTTCCAAAATCTTCCCGGCGTGTTCAGTTTTAAAATGTTTCTCAATCGCGTTTTGGTCATATTCAAAGTCATCGGTAAAGAAAAACTTTGCCAGAGGCACAACGTCTGGGATTAAAACCAGACGGTCGCGCAAAGCCAACACAACTTTCTTTATGTATTCAACATCGTGATTGCCGTAAGCTTCAATTAAAAGAGGCTCGCAAAGATCAATTAATCTTTCCGGCAGGATCTGGCGGATATATTTTCCATTTAACCAGTTTAGCTTGTCTGTATCAAAGACTGCCGGGCTCCTGGTTACCCCTTTTAAGCTGAATTTCTGGATAAGTTCTCCTCGTGAGAAAACCTCCTGATCTTTAAAACCCCAGCCTAAGCGTGCTATGTAATTGAGCATGGCTTCGGGCAGGTAACCCATGTCGCTATAGGCAATAACCGAAGTAGCTCCGTGGCGCTTGGATAAGCGAGCTTTATCTTTACCCAGAATCATGGGGATATGAGCAAATTTGGGTGGTTTCCAGCCGAAAGCCTGATAAAGCAAAATCTGTCTGGGGGTATTGGACAGATGGTCATCCCCGCGGATCACATGGGAAATTTCCATCAGATGGTCATCAACCACGCAAGCGAAATTATAAGTGGGGAAGCCGTCTGATTTTATAATAACAAAATCATCCAGCAGGTCGTTTTGAAACGAGGCTTTGTCCCGCACCAGGTCATGGACCACTGTTTCGCCAACAGCAGGCAGCCTAAAGCGTATTACCTTTGGCCGGCCGGCACTCTCCAGCATTTTAATTTCCGCGTCAGGGAGCTTTCTGCATTTACCGTCATAGCGGGGAGCCTCTTTTCTTTTGCTTGCTTCTTTTCGTTTCTCGTCTAATTCTTCGGGGGTGCAGAAACAATAGTAAGCTTTGTCTTCATCAAGAAGTTGCCGGGCATGTTTTTGGTGGATTTCCAGTCTCTGGGTTTGGTAATAAGGGCCGTAATTGCCGCCAATATTTGGTCCTTCGTCCCAATCCAGTCCCAGCCATTCTAAACCGCGAAAAATAGCGTGGTTGGCTTCGAGGGTAGAGCGTTCTTGGTCAGTGTCCTCGATGCGCAGGATAAATTGCCCCCCCTGATTTCTGGCATAGAGCCAGTTAAACAGCGCGGTTCTGGCTCCTCCAATATGTAAAGCTCCGGTAGGACTTGGTGCGAAGCGAACTCTAATCATGTATAATATTATAACATGCGAAACTGGTTGTTGGTTATTTTTCTTTCTTTTTTAATTGTTAACGCATCATTTGCCCAGGGCATAGGTGACGTTGCTCTAAGACGAGGATTTTCTGTTAGAGCCTCGGGTATGGGAGGAGCTTTTACCGCCATTGCCGATGACGGCAGCGCGGTTTTTTATAATCCCGCCGGCCTGGCTGAACCTGGTTTTACCTACTTTTTTGGTAACCCGGATACAAATCAGAGAAATGTTAACGGCAGTTTTGAATTGGCAAAAATAGGTTACGCGGGTTACGGTTCCTGGCGCATGTCCAATGCTTCTGGCGAGACAGTTTCTACGACGGCAATGGCTTTTGGTAACCGTGCTGGCTGGCTAAATTGGGGTCTTACTTACAAAGGGATAAATTGGACAGTTTCTGGAGTCAGCAATAGCGGCTGGACAATCGACCTTGGCTGGCTGGCCAGGATAACTCCCAGTTTCAAGGTTGGACTGCTGACGCAGGATGTTTTAACCAGCCAAACAGCTCTTGAGCCGGCTTCGGGTAGACTGGGTTTTGCCTATAAACTATTTGATGACAGCGTGCTGGTAGCCGGTGATATGGAAATTGACAACAACTTTCAAAACTTTGGCCACCTTGGTATCGAGGCGACGATTGTCAAAGGGTTGGCCCTCCGGGGTGGGGTAGATAGAGCGGATACAACATTGGGGGCAACTCTTGATATGTCCTTTTTCTCGTTTGATTATGCGGCTGTTTTTTCTCAGAATGGACAAGCTACGCAAAAATTTGAGGCCGGGATAAAGTTTTTGCCGCGGCGTGAGCGGCCTTTTTCAGTTATCAAACCCATAGAATATGCCTTAATCGATGTGAGTGGGTCGATCAAAGGGGGGAGGACAGAATTTAGCTTTTTGGGCGGTTTGCGGCCGGGCCTGGATTCAATTTTATCCGACATTCGCGCGGCGACCAAAGACAAAGCGATTGATGGGATTATGTTGAGGCTGGGTGGCTTTAGCGGAGGTTTGGGTGGTATGGCTGTGGTTCAGGAAATTCGTGATGAGCTTAAACGCGCGCGCAAAAATGGCAAAAAAATAATTGCTTACGTCGAAGGTAGTGCAGTGGAAGATGAGTATTATCTAGCCGCCATAGCGGATAAGATCGTTGCTCCGCCCGGTGCGGCGATTGGCGGCCTGGGCAAAAGCCTGGCTATCTATCGGTTAAAGGGTCTTTATGAAAAGTTTGGAGTCGCCTGGCAAATATTTAAACAGGGAAAATATAAGGATGCGTTTGATCCTTATGCCAGGGATGAAATGAGCCCGGAGCAGGCAGAGGCTTTGGAGGGCCTGGTGGCCGATCTTTACCGTCAGATGATTACTGATATAGCTGAAGATCGTGGGATGAAATTGGCAGAAGTTAAGTCGCTTGGAGATGGCATGATTTATTCTGCCAGAGAGGCCAGGCGAATGGGCCTGGTTGATGAAATTGGCTACTATAAGGATGCGCAGAGGCTGGCGGCTGAGCTTGCGGGAGAAAAAAAGGACAAACCGGCCCAGATTGTTGAGCCCAAAGAAGTTGTGCCAGATGAAGTTTTCCTGGCTAGCGTTTTTGGCGTGGCGGTGATAGAGATTGACGGTGAAATAATTTCCGGCTCGGGCGGAGAAAATATTATTTTTGGCGGCCGCTATGTTGGCGCCGAAACCATAACAAAATATATTAAGAAAGCCAGTGATGATGTTTTAATCAAAGCCATTATTTTGAGAATTAATAGCCCGGGTGGAGACGCGGTTGCTTCCGGAGAAATCAACAAGACGTTAAAGTATGCCAAAGAAAAAGGGAAGCTGGTAATCGCTTCTATTGGCAATATGGGAACGTCGGGTGGATATTATATCGCGGTGGCGGCTGATAAAATTGTGGCTGATCGTTCAAGTTTAACCGGTAGTATCGGGGTAATTGGCTATTTGCCATATTACATGGAGCTATACAAAAAAGCGGATATTAAGGCTGAGATTATCAAAGAGGGTAAACATTCAGACATGTTTTCTGGAGCCAGAAAGATGACGGCAGAAGAGATTGCTGCGATTGAGGCAATCCAAAAAGAAAGTTACGATGAATTTATCCAGGCAGTTGTGGCCGGGAGAAATCTTTCAACCGGCGAAGTGGAAACGTTGGCTCAGGGTAGGCTTTATTCGGGGGCTCAGGCTCTGGCTTTGGGTTTAATTGACCGGTTGGGCGGATTTTCTGACGCTATTGATTTAGCCAAAACCGAAGCCAAAATTATCGGCGAACCGCGATTGGTTTTTTATCATGAACGGAGTTATTTTTTCCCTTTTGGCGAGGGGATGGTAGAGAGTTTGGGACTTAGTCTGTTGCCTCTTTTGAGGCCAGGACATAATTGACCTGGTCTGGATAGGCCATATTTAGTTTTTCTCTGGCGGCCTGTTCAATGCGATGTAAATCTTCTTTTTCGGCTACCTGGCTTCCCAACTCTTGATTCCTGCTGTGGATTTTTGAATATTCTGTTTTTAAGTCGGTTAATTTGTATTTTAAGCTGATATTTTGTGTGTTAATAAATAGATGAATGCCTGCCAGGGCAACAAGAACGACTATGACCAGCACCGCTCTTCTAAATTTAATATCTTTCTTCATTTGAATTCCGCCGCCCTAAGCTTAGCACTTCTGGCTCGCGGATTGGAAGCGATTTCCTCTTCAGAAGCCATGATTGGTTTCTTGGTTAAAATATTAAGCCTGCCTGCTTGCTTGGCCTGTCGCAAAGTATGCTTAACAATCCTGTCTTCCAGTGAGTGATAGGAAAGGACGACTAGCCGGCCGCCTGGTTTTAGGAGCGTGATTGCGTCTTTTAAGGCAATTTCCAGGCTGGCTAACTCCTGGTTAACCGCAATGCGCAGTGATTGAAAAATTCTGGTGACAGATTCCCGCTTTTTCCAGGTTGGAATAGCTTTTTCAACAATTTCTTTGAGTTCAAAGGTGGAATAAAAAGGTCTTTTATTGATGATAGCTTTGGCAATGCGGTGACTAAAGCGCTCTTCGCCAAATTCTTTGAATATTTTTTCCATTTCTTCCTGTTTAAGATTGTTGATGATGTGTGCGGCGGTTAGTTTTTGGGTTTTATCCATGCGCATGTCAAGCGGGCCGTCATTTTGCAGGCTAAAGCCGCGGCTGGCTTCGTCAATTTGATATGAGGAGAGGCCCAGATCGAATAAGATTCCATCGACAGGTTCTTTGACAATCTTTTTGATGTTTCTAAAATTGTCATGAACGCAGGCTATGTTTTTTAATCTTGCCTTAGCCGAGTTTATCGCTTCCTGGTCCATGTCGATGCCAATAACCTTGGCTTTGATCTTCTCCGCATGCCCTCCGCTGCCAAGATTGCAATCTACGTATGTCCCCTTTGGCTTTACGTTAAGAAAAGCGATTGATTCTTTGAGCAGGACAGGGATGTGTTGGTAGTCTTTAGCGAACATAGGTCTCTTCGTAGTAAGAACGGACGCGAAAGCTAACGCCCAGCTTTTGAGCGATCTTTTCACAAGCTTTCTTGTCAATTGCCGGCAGATCAACCACCGAAGCTTCGACATTTGGAACATATTTTTTTGCTTCTTTGATAAATTCGATGACAGCAGGATAAGCTTTTTTGCCAAAAGCTGGCCGGCAGATGCGCTCATAGACTTCGGCATTCTCTGCATCCAGAGAAATAGACATAAAATCTATCAAACCATTTAATTCAGGAAGGATATTCTTTCCCCAAAATAAATTAGCATGTCCGTTTGTATCGATTCTGATCTTAGATTTCAATTGTTTGGACACTTCTCTGACGACGTCTAGTCTTATCAAGGGTTCGCCATAGCCGCAAAAGACAATTTGTTTGTATTTTGAGTGATCACCAATGGCCTTGATTATTTCTTCGATGCTTGGTTCGTGATCGAGCCAGAGCTGGTGTTGGCCGTTAAAAAAAGTTGCCTTATTACGGATGCAAAAACTACATTCATTAGTGCAGCGGTTGGTTATATTGAGGTAAAGCGAGTCGCCAATCGGGTAGGTTATCGACTGCATGATGTGAAATTATAGCATAATCTAGCGATAAGAGTGTCTTATGGCGTCAGCAAGAAGTTGTATCTGATCCCCGTGATGAGCCATGCCTACTGACAAGCGGATCATTGCCTCGTTAATTTCCCAACGCGCTTTATCTTCTGCTGGAACAGTGGCATGGGTCCCAAGAAATGGCATTTCAGCGAGAGATTTATTCCCGCCGAGACTTACGGCGTGGGTAATAATCCCTTCCCCATGATCGGAGAAATAATCTAATATTCCTCGAGCGCGTGTTTCCTGTTCTTCCGCGGTTCTCCCCAAAGGAACAAATGCGATCATAAAACCGGGAGCAAAATTACCATCCCAATCTGTTAATAGTTTTCTTGCATTAGCGTGATAGGGAGAACTTGTTAGGCCTGGATAATGGGTCTTCTGGATATAGGCGGAACCCGCCAAATAGTCTGCAATTTCTATCGCATTGGCCTGCATGTCCACGAATCGAACGTATAAACTTGGCAAACCACGGGTTAAAAGGTTGTGGATCTGGTCCGGGGCAGGGACTCCTCCGGTATTTTTCCTAAATAAGAATAGTTGTTTCCAAAGGGCCTTAGGCACCACGGCCACTCCAGCCATTTCTTGTGTAAATCCTCCAAGAACTTTTGTCGCGGAGTGAACGGAGATGTCCGCGCCATGCAGAAGAGGATTGCAACCGGCGGGACTGGGAAACGTGTTGTCTACAACAATAAGAATATTTGGATTTTCTCCTTTAGCTAAACGGGAAATGGTTTCTAGATCGTAAACTCTCAAGTTTGGGTTGGTCACGGTTTCAAAGTAAACAATTTTTGTTTTTGGATTTAAAAATTGTACTATATTTTGAGGATTGGTAAGGTCCACTTCGTGAATCACATATCCTCTTTGGGAGCGGGCAATCCCTTCTTCGGCGAAATAATCATCTGTACAACCGTAAAGTGGTTTTGAGATCACCACCTCATCTCCTGGGCGGAGAGTGAATTCTAAGGAGGCATTAATTGCGCGCATCCCATCACTGAAGCTTAATGCCCAATGGGAGTTTGGCCCAACACCTTCGGCAGTGCTCATGGCCAAATTAAGATAAACTTCTAATTGAGAGCCGATTCTGCGATATATTTGTTCGATTTGAGGAAGGTCCTCGTGGATTTTCGGATTAAATTCCATAAGTGCCCTAAAGGCTTGTTCCATAACTTCTGTGCTTGCTACTTTCACAGTAGTTGCCACGGGGATGGGATGTACCGCGTCGATGTGTGTTTGTCCTTCGGGGATGGGTGGCCCAGACAAAATTTGCATCGCTGTTTTACGATGTACATCGAATAGATTAATTTTTCGAGGGGTCACTGCTGCCGTTCTCATGTTTAACCTCCGGTTGTAGTTATGTCCTGGTCAAGGTTTTATCGGATATAAGTTTGAAAAATTTCAGGTTATTTTTGGAAAGGCTAGGTGTCTAATTCCTGCTTGAGGATTTTGTTGGCGAGCCCCGGATTGGCCCGGCCTTTGGTCTCTTTCATTACCTGGCCGACCAGAAAGGCAATAATTGTTGTTTTGCCGGCTTTGTATTGCTCAACTTGTTTGGGGTTGGCGGCCAAAACTGATTGAACAATTTTTACAAGTGTACCTTCATCGCTCATCTGTGTCATGCCTGATTCGGCAATAACATCTTTAACTGAGTTGCCGGTTTCGAGAACTTTAATTAACACAGTTTTAGCAATTTTACCGCTTATAGTGCCCTTGTCAATCAATTGAATGAGTTCGACCAATTGAACCGGGGAGAAATTGGCTTGTTTGATAGTCAAATTCCTGGCATTTAAATATGCTTGCAAGTCCCCAAGTATCCAGTTGGCAATAATTTTAGGTTTGTTAAGTAATATTACGCATTCTTCAAAAAAATCAGCTGTAGCTCTTTGAGAAATTAATAGAAACGCATCGTTGCTTGATAATCTGTGATTAGCAATAAATCTATTTTTGCGTTCTTCCGGCAATTCCCCAAGAGCGCTTCTTATTGCCTCAACCCATTTTTTATCAGGAGCAACTGGAACCAAGTCTGGCTCCGGAAAATAACGGTAATCATGAGCTTCTTCCTTGCCGCGCATACCGTGGGTAGTGTTGGTAGTGTCGTCAAAAAATCTGGTTTCCTGGCTGATCTTGCCGCCATCAGCAAGAACTTCTGTATGTCGTTTTTCTTCGAAGAGTAAAGCCTTTTCAACGGCCTTAAATGAGTTCATATTTTTGAGCTCAGTCCTTACTCCGAACTCCGAACTCCCTCTCTCCCTCACGGAAAGGTTGGCGTCGCAGCGCAAAGAACCCTCTTCCATCTTGGCGTCGCACACGCCTATATATTGTAAGAGGTTAGCCAGGGCCTGCATAAAAACAGCGGCCTCTTTGGGTGAGCGGATATCCGGCTCGGAGACTATTTCTATTAGTGGGGTCCCGGTTCGATTATAGTCAATCAGAGATGATGCAGATCCCAAGATCCTCCCGGCTCCCTGGTGGATCGATTTGCCGGCATCTTCTTCCAGATGAACTCGAATGATGCCGATTTTTCTGATATTGCCCCCAACTTCAATCTCCAGATGTCCATTCGTAGCCAGAGGGAGTTCGTATTGTGATACTTGATAGCCTTTGGGCAGATCGGGGTAGAAGTAGTTTTTGCGCGCGAACACCGATTGCGGCTCGATTTTGCAATTTAGGGCAATCGCGGTCTTAATGGCCAACTCAATTGCTTTTTTATTGGTTACAGGGAGCACGCCCGGTTGTCCCGTGCACACCGGGCAGATGTTGGTGTTTGGTTTTGCTCCAAACTTTGTGGGACAACCACAAAACATTTTACTTTCCGTGGCCAATTGGGCGTGTGTTTCAAGGCCAATTACTGTTTCATAAGACATAAAGTTATTATAACTTATTTTGTGGGGTGAATGAAGGGGGCAGGAGCTCTTTTTCGAGCAGATCTTTTAATTCCCGGCTGGATATTTTGTGCAGCGGGATCCAGGTGTTTGATTTTGTCACAATGATTTGTCCGAAATATTTGGCGCCTACTCTTTTAACCACCAAAAATTTCCCCGGCGCCAGCTCTCTGGCAAATTCGTAGCCCAACCATTTGGTTTTGCTGGATGGGGGGGTGGGCTTTTCGATTGTTTTTTGCTTTTTGGGCATACTGCTTATAGCTTTCTTTTTTTTGGCAGTTGGACTTTTATTTCCAGCTTCTTTTTTCCTGCTTATATTTTCTTTTTCTTCCCTTTCTTCTTCTCTGACAATATTTTTATATTCTTGCTCCGAAAGATTAATATTTAAGGGGCCCTCAACTTCCGGATGACGAATAACCAGGTATTTTTTTATGTAGCGCAAATTATTATATCTGGTTTCAATGGATAGATGTTTTTGCCCTTCAGTCAGGTGAATATTGGTTGAAAAGGTGGAGTCTTCGCCAATGGCTACGGGTTGACCGTTGACGAGAATAGATTGGGCGCTGGGGAGGAGTTGTCCCTGAATGGTCCCCTGGATTTCGCCAAAATATTCCGGGCCATATTCTTTGCCCTGGTATTTTTCAAATTCACTGATGTCAATAGCCAGAGATGCATTGATGAGAAGGGCGCTTAAGAGCGCTAAACAAAACAACCGCATGCGGGTATTATAGCTCGGGTATTTGTTTATGCCAATCAGTATTTTGTTCGTAGGTAAAAGCCGCGCGCAGCACTGTTTCTTCGTCAAAAGCCCGGCCAATAATTTGCAGGCCAATCGGGGCTTTTTTGCTGAAACCACACGGGAGGGAAATCGCCGGCAGCCCCGCCAAGTTAATTGGAATAGTTGCAATATCGGAGATGTACATGGCCAGCGGATCGGCAGTTTTTTCTCCAAATTTAAAGGCAATGCTTGGTGCCGTGGGGGAGAGCAGGACGTCGTATTTCATAAAGGCCCTGTCAAAATCCTGTTTGATCAATGTTCTCACTTTTAAAGCTTTTAAATAATAGGCATCGTAATAGCCGGCAGACAGGGCGTAGGTTCCAAGCATAATCCTTCTCTTTACTTCAGCGCCAAAACCTTCGCGGCGGGTGTTGTAATACATTGTAAGCAAATCTTTGGCCTCTTTTGACCTGTGGCCAAACTTTACACCGTCATATCGGGCCAGGTTTGAGCTGGCTTCGGCCGGAGCAATCAAATAATAAGTGGCAACCGCGTGTTCAAAGCTGGGCATGGAGACCTCAATAAGTTTTGCCCCCAACTCTTCCAGCTTTTTCATGGCTTGTTCAATCGACGCTTTAACTTCTTGATCAATACCCTGGCCAAGGAGCTCTTTGATATAGCCAATTTTTAGATTTTTAACATTATCGATCAAGGCTTTTTGATAATCCGGCACCGGTTGGTTGACCGAGGTTGAATCTTTGGGATCATAGCCGACTAAAACGTTCATTAAGATGGCTGTGTCAGTTACATCTTTGGTTAAAGGGCCGATTTGATCAAGGGATGAAGCAAAGGCAATTAAGCCGTAGCGGGAAACTCTTCCATATGTAGGTTTAAAGCCGACCACTCCACAAAAAGAAGCTGGTTGTCTAATAGAGCCGCCGGTATCTGATCCGGTTGCGAGAATACATTCGTTGGCGGCAACTGCGGCCGCAGATCCACCTGATGATCCTCCGGGCACTCGCTCAAGGTCCCAGGGGTTGTAAGTTGGATGAAGGCCGGAGTTTTCGGTAGAAGAGCCCATGGCAAACTCATCCATGTTGGCCTTACCAACTATAACTGCGCCGGCTGCTTTAATCTTTTCGACAACGGTTGCGTTGTATGGAGGAATATAATTGGCCAGGATTTTTGACGAACAAGTTGTTAAAACACCTTTGGTGCACATATTATCTTTTATGGCGATGGGAATACCGGTAAGAAGGGGTATTCGGGTGTCCGGTAATTCGGATATCCGGGAATCAGCGGCTTTAGCTTGTTTGAGAGCGTCTTCCCTGGTAACCGTGACATAGGCTTGGACTTTTCCTTCTGTCTTATCAATCCTATCTAAAACAGCTTTGGTTAATTCAACCGAGCTGATCTTTTTGTTGACCAACAAGTTATTTAATTCGTGGGCTGTTTTTTTATTCACTCGATAATCCTTGGTACGCGGAACATATGATCTTCTTCCGCCGGAGCATTAGCTAAAATATCTTCTGTGTTTTGGCAGGTAACAACTTTGTCTTCGCGCAGGACATTCTTCATGGGTATGGCGTGAGAGGTTGGTAAGATATTTTTAGTGTCTAATTTTTGCAAACTGCCGGCAAAATCCAAAATCGCGGATAATTGTCTGGTAAAAAGCTCTATTTCTTCTTCAGAAAGGCCTAAACGGGCTAGTTTGGCAACATGTTCGACATCTTTTTTGGTTATAGCCATAGAAAGATTATACTATATTTGACTACAATCTTAAACTTGCGACTGCCGGCAGTTTCAGATCAGAAACTTTTCCCTGTTTTAAGAGATAATGAGCCAGACAGCCAACCATGGCCGCGTTGTCGGTGCAGAGGTTAAGTGGGGGGATGTGCACCACCAGTCCTTGTTCCTGTCCTTTTTCCATCAAAGCTTTTCTCAAACCGGAATTGGCGGAAACTCCGCCGGCCAAAGCAATTGTTTCACATTTATTATCCTTGGCCGCGCGAATAGTTTTGGTTGTTAAGACTTCGACAACAGTTTGTTGGAAGGAGGCGGCAATATCAACTAACAACTTACTACCAACAACTGACAACTTGCCATAATAATTAACTACCGCCGTTTTGATGCCGGAGAAGCTGAAGTCATAACCGTCTTCTATCATTGGTCGAGTAAACTTAATGGCGTTTGGATTGCCTTCTTTGGCTAATTTATCAATAATTGGTCCACCCGGATATCCAAGTTTCAAAAACCTGGCGACCTTATCAAAAGCTTCGCCAGCAGCGTCATCGCGTGTGCGGCCCAACACTTTATATTTTCCATGGTCTTTAACCATGACCAACATAGTATGTCCACCGGAAACAAGAAGGCAAATAAACGGCAATTTCGGGTTTTGGTCAAGATAATTTGCATAGATGTGCGCTTCCAGGTGGTTAACTCCGACCAGCGGGATATTGAGTGAATAGGAAATAGCTTTCGCCGCACAAATGCCGACGAGTAATGATCCGACCAGTCCCGGCCCGTGAGTTACGGCAACAGCGCCCAAGTCTTTAAACTTGACGTTGGCTTTGTCCAACGCTTCCTGGATAATAGGGTTTATGACCTCGATATGCTTACGCGAAGCAAGCTCCGGAACTATCCCGCCGTACTTCTTATGGAACTCGATTTGCGAAGAGATGACATTTGACAAAACCTCCCGACCGTCTTTCAAGACGGCGGCTGAGGTTTCGTCGCAGGAGGTTTCGATGGCGAGAATTATCATTTAAATATCTAGAATGGCCTTTGCCCGAGAGAACGTCTTTTTGACAAAATCAATATATTCCCGGCATTCCTTTTCGGTAACCTCAATACCGCCTGAATACATACCAATATTTCTTTTTGAGCGCATGGCGTTTCCAATATCGTTAATCGAATCGTCCTTTAAGGTTTCAGCCATTTTTTCAATGATCTTGATGTGATGGCCGGGAACGCTTTTTACTTTGATTTGATAATAACTTAATAAGGCAATGCCTAATTTAATAACAGCGGAGTAAGCGTAATTGAACTTTACATCCGGTATCCTGTCTATTTTTGCGATATTAATGTCTTTTAAAGCGTTTTCAAAATGTTTTTTAATTTCAACAGTGCTAAAATTAAAATGGCTGAAATATTTTTTATCAAATTTCATCATGTTAATTCTATTGTTTTCATTTTAAAAATATTGGCGATAAAAGGATCTTTGTTCTTTCTGCGGCGCAGAAACTCCTTTTTATCCATATTGACAACATTGATTTCTCGATCAAGCTCCCGCTGGAATCGGGAGATTTTTTTCTGTAAAGCAATAATGCTGTGTCCGCCGATTACCAGCAGGTCAATATCGCTGTGGGCCTCCATTTTATTTTCAGCGTAAGAGCCGTAAATATAGGCCTTTTTTATTCCAGCGACTGCCCGTAATATTTGTTTCAGCTTAGCTTCGAAACCCAGGGTTTTTAGTATGATATTTTTGTACTCTTTATAAAGAGGGAAATTAATATTAATTGAATAAAGCTTTAAATTGCCCCTTTGTTGACTGATCAAGAGGCCTTCTTTTTCCAGTTCCCTTATTTTTTTAACCAGGTTCCTCTTATCCAGGGATAACTTTCTGGCCAGCTCATTGACGTACAGGTTTTCCTGCGGATTCAGGAAGAAATAGTTCAAAACTTTTTGCGTTATTTCTGATTTAAGTGAAATCATCTTGTTCAACCTTACACCGATAAGTGTAAGGTATTACACCGGAGATGTCAACTCGTCGTGCAACATATTTATCCCCGCACCAAATCTTTTGGTGTGGGTCTTTATTGAAATTAAAGTAAAAAATGACGATAATGATATTGGAGAGCTCCGAAAAATTGCTCGTTCTGGCTTATGGAAACCTGCCCCGATCAAATCGGGGCGGTTTCCATTTCTCGTCGAGACTTGAAACTCTTGGAAACCAAGACAGCTTGTCCCGAGAGAATCGAGGGATTCAGTCTCAGGTTTCCAAGAACGAATTATTCAGAGCTCTCTATTGAATGGCTGGTAGATAAACCATCGAAGGAATATTCATTGATCATGAAAACATATTTTCCACGAACACCGATCGATAGTATCCAGACCGTTCGCAAGGAGAAGATTTCTTTTACGGCAGCCAGGCAGGCGCTTGCTGCGCTTTGGCTTTTTTTGGCTCCAAGATACTTGATGAAGCGTGCGGACATGGGGCCAAGCGCTGTCGGTTTGACGATCTGCGATGCCGACATCAGGGTGACCGACGCGATCTTGCTGCTCGGCAGTAATGATCTGGCGCCGGTAAAAATGGCGGCCGGGTTATATAAGAAAATAGTGCGCGATAATCCTGACGTGGTGATTATTGCGAGCGGCAAAGGGGGGCATTTGACCGTTCCTGGACAGCCTTTTACGGTTACTGAGGCAGAAGTCTATGCTGACCAGTTAAGACAAGAAGGGGTGCCGGCCGAATCTATTTATCTAGAAAGGGAGAGCGAGAATACCGGTGCTAACATTAAACGGAGCCGGGAAATAATGTTCGAGAACGATCTGAAGTGCCGTAGAATCGCGATCGTGCAGAGCCCAGCGGCGCAATTAAGAGCAAATCTGGTTTTTGAAAGAAAGTGGAGCAATGGTTGGGAATATTATATTAGCTGCCCCCCGCAACCGCCTGACATAGAAGCAATGCCGAGGGATATTTTAATTTTTCATCTCGGGTATGCTCTAAGAGAGATTGCCACGACGATAAATTATTCTTATAATCCGAAATATGATTATCAAACAAAAAAAAAGATACCCAGACCAATTATTCATATGATGATTACATATTACCGTAGGGTTTTAAAGGGAACAAAGAGTATTACCGAAAGAAACTTTTTCGATCCCGAAAATATGGAACATCTTATGAGAGTTTTCCGGGAAAATTACGAAGAAATAGAAAGGCGATGGATAGATCAAGGGAAAACATAAAAATAGAGGGATTTTGACGGTTGTGCTTTTGGAACGCACGAAGTTTCGATGCGTCGACATCTTTAAAGGGGCCCACTTAAAATGTGACCACTTTATCGCTTTCCTTGATAATGTCATACATATCCTTCATCGTATTTATCGGACACATTTCCGTTTCTTCCTGATTGCGAGACTTGATGCAGGTTCCGCAGGCCAGCATCTTTGCTCCGGAGTTTAAAAACTTTTTCGCTTGCTCGACAGTGTTAAATTTATCGGTACTGACAGATTGAAATTCTACCCCTTTCCCCATCAGAAATACCTTAACCTCATCCTTTTGGTCGAGACTAAAGTTGGCGTAACGAAGCGCGTTCCAACATGTCTCCGCGTCGTTGCTCGAAATAATAACACCTATTTTCATTTTTCAATTCCTCCTTTTCTATTGGCATCCATTGACCCCTTTAGTTGGAATTATTCTAATTAAAACCACTTATAAAACCACCATTTTTCAAAAAGAATCTTTATTAAGTGCCAGAATTTCAGGGGAGGGAACATAGTGACCTTGGGATCGGGTTTGGCGTAGAAATTGCCAAAAGCCAGGCCGGCTTTCCCGCTGCCTACTTCAAGGAAGCAAGATCCCCATCCATTAAACTTTGGAGCCAGCTTTTTCCCTTCTATCTCGGCGGCAATTCTCTCTGCCACAACTTTTGCCTCGTAATGCGCAAAAACGCCAGCCTTTGGCAGCGCTTTCCCGTTAGGGAGCTTTATGCCGGTAATATCTCCGATCGCAAACACTCCTGGATGTTTTGTTTCCAGGGTTGATGGATTGACAGGGACCCACCCACTATCTCCAAGAAGTCCTGCTTCTTTTGCCACTTCTGGCGCCTTATGCGGGGGAACAATTGCCAGCAAATCGAAATCTATCTTTTCACCATTGTCGAAAAATATTTTTCCACTTCGATTATCAACTGATGTCAATCTCACTTTTGGCTGATATTTTATCCCCTGGTTCTCAATCATCCCTCTCACTGACGCGCCAATTTTGGGGCCGGCGACAGCCATGGGTTGATCTTCGGCGGTAAAAACCCTGAGGTCGACTTTGTCTCTTATCCCTCTCTGCCGGAAAAAATAGTTTAAGAGCATCGCCGCCTCATAGGGAGCCGCCGGACAGCGAAAAGGAACACTGGCCACGACCACATAAGCCTTTCCACCGGAGAATTCATTCAATCGCTTGCGGATATCTAAAATTCCGGGAAGAGCATAAAGGCAATTTTCTGCTCCTAAACCCTCAACCGCGTCATAATTCAGCCTGGCTCCCAGGGCGATAATCAGATAGTCGTAAGAATAAGAAAGGGCTCCAGCTTCCACTTTCTTTTCTATAACATCTATTTTTGTAATTATACCTTGGCGGAAGTCGATCCCTTTTTTGGCAAGACCGGTGAGCTTTTTTGTTATCTGCTCCGGAGTTCTTGTCCCCTCAAGAACCCAAAACAAAGAGGGATAGAACAAATGGTAATCATTTTGATCTATTAGAACAATTTTGTGTTCCCCATTTAATTTCTGGCGCAACTCGTTTGCTGCTACCAGCCCACCCGCTCCCCCGCCCAGGATCAAGATCGTTTTGGCCATAATATTTCTCCTTTTTCTTTCATCTGTTCAAATAAGACTTCCCGCATCAGGTCACAAGCCCGCACGATCTTGAGGTTGGCGATCCGATAATAGACCGTTAATCCTTTTTTTCGCGCTTTTACAATTCCTCGTTGGCGCATCACCGATAGGTGCTGGGAAAGGTTGGCCTTCAATAAGGCTGTTTCTTTAAGAAGAAAAGCAACCGGCTTTTCCCCGGAACGAAGCAAATTAATAATTTCGATTCTCTTCGAATTGGCCAGGGTCTTACACACTTCCGCGTGTAATTCATATATTTGTTTCATAGTTTCATTCATTGTAAACCATAGTTGCTTTGTTTGTCAACATATTGCTTGCAGTCCAGCCAGGGCAGCAGTATAATAACCTTACAATGGCTAGCGAAAGTGAAAGATTATTAGCTTACCGCCGCACGATAACCATTATCGCGGTTATTGTTGTGCTCTATTTGTCTTTTTTGATAATTAAACCGTTCCTGGTTGCCATAATTGGCGCGGCTGTTCTGGCCTATCTGTCTTATCCTTTTTATAAAGCGTTGGCCGGCAAAATCCCTTCTTTTTTGCGCGGAGAAAGCGTCGCAGCCGTCATTACTGTTTTGCTGATTATCCTGTTTGTTCTGGTGCCAACGGTTTTTATTACTGGCGTGCTGGCCAAAGAATTGAAAGACGGATATGTGTTTGTCCGCCAGGTTATTGACCAGCCAGGGTTTACCCTGGCTCTGCCTTCGGCCATCAGCCGGCAGCTCGGAGATATCTCGACTTTTAAAGAACCGCTGTTAAATCTGGCCAGTCAGTCTATCGGTTGGCTGCAGCATGCGGTCAGGGGATTGCCCGGGGCGTTCTTGAGCATTTTTATCACTATTTTTTCGATTTACTTTTTTCTGAAGGGGGGACCAGATATTTATAGGTTCCTCAAAGAACTTTTACCATTGCCCGGGGAGCGTTACAAAGAAATCTTCCGGCGCTTTGATGATCTTGCCCGCGGCATGATTATGGGACAAATAGTGGTGGGCATTGTGCAGGGTGGGCTGGCCTGGTTGGCTTATTATTACCTGGGAGTAAGCAATCCTGTTTTATGGGCGTTTCTCACGGCGATCATTTCTGTTATCCCGCTCTTGGGAGCGAGTTTGGTTTGGTTTCCGATCTCGCTTTATCTTTTTGCGACCGGCTACTATGTAACCGGAGATCCCTGGAAAGGCATAGCTCTGTTTATCTATGGTTTCTTTCTGATCAGCACAATTGATAATATATTAAAACCCAAAATTGTCGGCGACCACGCGCGCGTTCATCCTTTAATTATCCTGTTTGGCATCCTGGGCGGGATTCAACTGATGGGCCTGCCGGGAATCCTGATTGGTCCTTTGGTCCTGGCCCTCTTTGATGTGGTGATGAGCATTTTCCGCGAAGTTGTCTAAATCTTACTGGCTTGTTTGCCGCTATGTTTAAAATATATTTTTTGAAATTTATG
>METP01000051.1:19703-20073 GCA_001771365.1 candidate division WOR-1 bacterium RIFCSPLOWO2_02_FULL_46_20
TGTCTCCTCATCTCGTCCCGGCCACATTTCGATTCTTACAATCGGCATGGTTTGGATCCTCCTTTTGTTTGAATTATAACACATAAAGATGTTATATTTAGTTAAACTGAAAGAGTAAATCATGCCAGAACTACCAGAAGTTGAAACAATTAAAAGAGGATTGGCTAAAGTGATTATTGGCAAGAAGATTACGGGCTTTACCTGTGATTGGCACAAGATGTTAAACCGTTCGCTGAAGAGTTACCAAAAAACTTTGTCCGGTTTAAAAATATTGACTATCAGCCGGCGGGCCAAGACGCTCATTTTAACCTTGTCGAACGATTGGCGGATTATGGTCCATCTCAAAATGACCGGCCAGCTGGTTTTTCAA
>METP01000052.1 GCA_001771365.1 candidate division WOR-1 bacterium RIFCSPLOWO2_02_FULL_46_20
GTTATTTTTAGGATCTCTTTTTGGTTTAAAGTGCCGATAATTACACTGGTTTTCATATTACACTCTTGGTAAATGTTTCCTGGTAAAAGTTTAGCAGATTTTCTGTTTCACAAGAAATTGTTGGATTGTCTTTGACATATAATACAGGAAGAACCAGGGTTGGTCCAGAGCAGAGGGTGGTTAGTCTAATTTTGAGAGAGCTATCAATTGCATGAAGAAGGTTGATGTTTAATTCTTTAAAAAGCTTGGGTAGGTTTGGCTTTTTGTTTGTGTCAATTAAAACAACATTGTAATTTTCCCGGGCTAATGAGCGGTAAACATTTTCGGCCCGAGTTTTGTTTTTGGAATAAGTAATCATTATATTAAATGTTTTTTTGAGCCACTCCTGATAGCTTGGCTGGCTGGCTTCACCGGTCAATACTTGTTCGGCAGCGGCAATTATCTCTTTTGAGCTGATTTGCTCGGCACAGAGGATTTTGCGGCAGAGGCGCGGACGGCAAAAGTCTTCACAAGCGACCATTTTTTTTACTACGACTTGTTTTGTCTGCCAGGGGCCCCATCTTGATGGATAAGAGTAGGGAGAGGTGAAAATAGCAACCACCGGGACATTAAGCGCCGCAGCTATGTGGAGCGGCCCCGTATCAACTCCAATAAATAGCGTGTACCTGGAGGTTAAGGCAATTAATTCTCTTAAGGAAGTTTTGGTTGATAAGTCTATAATTTTATTCTGCGCGGCTTTTTGCGCCTCGGCTATCAGTTGTTTGTCTGTTGCCTGGCCACTAGCCACGATTTTGTAGCCTCTGGCCGTAAAATGGCGGGCCACTTCACCAAAACGTTCCGGCAACCAGGCTTTGTTGCTAAGTCCGGTGCTTAAGTGAAGCCCGATAATTTTGTCTTCGGCCGACACGCCGTGGTCAGCCAATATTTTGTCTATTTTTATCCTGCTTTCCTGATCGACAAACAACTCCAGTTTCGGATCATCTGGAGGGACGATCCCCAGTGGTTTTAGCAACGCCAGGTTTTGGGTGACTTCATGTTTGGTAATATCCCGCCAGTTTTGAAAAGTTCTGATATTGTAGAGCCAGGAGAGCAGGGGCTTGGATGTGTCGCCTAGTCGGTGTTTGATCCCCAAACGATAGGCCAGCCAGGCATAATGAAATTCGTTGTAGAAATGGACGGACAAATCAAATTTATTTTTTTGAATACTTCTTTCGTCAGTGATGATTTCACCAACATTCGGGTTGTTGAGAAAAACATCCCGAGTTAATTCTTTAACCAATACGGTGATTTTTGCGTCAGGAAATTTATTTTTTAGAGCAGCCAGGGCGGGGGTAATGAGAAGACAGTCGCCAATGGCGTCCGGGCGGATGACTAGTATATTCATCTTATATTTTGGCCGGAGAGGAATGAGGTGAAGCGTTTTGCTGAATTCTCGAAATCAAAAAACCTGATTTTTTCTAAAGCATATTCCCGGCAGTCTTTGTAGAAACCGGGATTTTCTAAAAGCCTGATTGCTAAAACGACAGCTTGTTTGGTGTCAAAAGGGTCCACGCATAAATTTGGGAAAAGCATTTTATGGGTGGTTGAGTGCGGGGTACTGATACAGGGAATCCCGGCAGCAGCACAATCAAGGCTATAACGGTTCCAGGTCCAGCGATGATCCAGATGAAGTGCCAGATAAGCCTGGCTATGGCGAATAAAATATTTTTGCCAGGCTAAGGGGGGGAGAATCTCAAGATTGAGGCCAAAGCGGTCGGCCAGCGCCTGGTCGAGTTTCCTTTTATTGCTATAGCTGCGGCCTTTTGCTTCCGGATGTAATTTTTGAATCTCTTTTAGGGTAAAAAAATTAGTTAAGCCGCCCATGCCGGAACAAAAAGTATGGAGCATCTCTGCGATCGGTTCTTTTTTTTCTGGAGGAATAATGTGGGCGCGAGACCATTCTACCGGAAAGGGAACGCCCAGCCAAAACACAGGTTTGTTGGTTATTGATTGAAAGTAGGGGATAGAATCTTTAATTAATACGCCAAGGGCATCGACTGTCCTGTACGCCTCGATAAATTCAATGCTGGTTTTGAGTTGGAGGTCGTTGCCTAATGTATGCAGTGAGCCTTCCAGGACGCCAATTAGTTTTTTGTTTGGGTATTTGCGTTTAATCTTTTTTGTCATGGCTAACGCCCGGGGGATAAGCTCTATCATTATGATGTCGTAACTTTTTAGGAGGTAAATGGAAAATGGAATGTAATGGTTAAACACATCTCCTTCGAGAACCGTAGCCCAGGTCTGGATTTCCTGGGAGAGGCTGACGCTTTTACCCCAGCGTACCAGATCCGATAAGAAAACCAGATTGAATGGTCCGCCTTTTGATTTTTTGTTCATATGGTTTCTTTAATAAATTCCGCAATTTTATTAACCGCCCCAATCCCTCCCATTCGCTCTTTGCCAATTTTGCCCATCTCCTGCATCCTGGCGGGATCACGCAGCAGCTTGAGTGTCCTTGCGGCAACCAGGACAGGGTTATTTTCCTGAACCAACAAAAGCGCGAAGCCCAAGAGTTCTTTTTGGGCGTCGGCAAATTTCTTATTATATTGCGAACCTCGGCCATAAAAGGAAACCAGGGGCTTGCCGATGCCGGCCGCCTGCTCATTACCCGTGCCGGAGAGGCCGACGATGAGTGTTGATGTTGCCAGGAGCTCTTCAAAAGGCACATTTTCCATAGTGCTAAGTACATTTTTGAGTTTGGTGGCAATAATAAACTCAAATTTATCAGTCGGCTCTGCCTTTTTCTCAATTTCTTCTGCAACTTTTTCAAAATCTTCGATATTTAACTTCGCATCATCCCTTGTCCCCGGCAAAAATCCTATAATAGTTTTACCTTCATTGGAAATTGGAAATTTGTCATTGGAAATTTCCCCCATGCAGTCCATCAGGGGATTACCCACAAACTCAGCCTTGGGTACTCTGATGCCCCGGGTTTTGAGCCCAAGTTCGGTAATTTTGTCGCGCACAAAGACTTTGAGCGCGTATTTTTGCAGTAAAATCTTTTCCCAAAAGAGGTAGCTTGAGCCAAAACTTTTGTAATAGCTTGATTTATTAACGCCGACAAAGACAAATGGGGATTTGACAACCAGCGCGCCAATGACCGGGATGATATCCCCAATGGCAATGGTCAGGTCTATTTTACCACTTAGTTCTTTAAGGATTTTATAATGTTTGAGGGTATTGCCAACCAAGCCGGCGCTGATGTCTTTGGCCAGATACCGGAGGTTGCGCAGCGAAAAGCCGCCGCTGGGCAGGCTCTCATTGGCCAGCGAAAGCCGAGTAATGTTGAAGTCGGCTGGCAGATGTTCTGTCAGCCTGTCTGCGACTAAAGCTTCGCCGTGACCATTAGTGATAAATAAGAGTTTTTTCATTTTTTATCTATCCCCACACCAATGTTATTGGTGTGGGGATAGATCATTTTGAATTTATAAACCATATATAGTGTCTTTAAAAGGATAGCGAGATTCAACTTTGTCTCTCCCTGTCTGCGATCTTCAAAGACAATTGGCGTTTCGTATATTTTAAACCCTTTTAAGGTTGATTTGTAGAGGAGCTCAGTGACAATTGAAGGGCCGGTGGAAATCAGCTGATCCAAATTAATCTCTTCAAGAACTTTTCGTCTGAAACAGCGATAACCGGAGGTAATATCCTTAACTTTTATGCCCAGCATTTGTTGAATATAGATTTGGGCAAAGACGGTCACGATTTTTCTGGTCCAACCACGGTTGATATCTTGACCGCCCGCAACAAAACGTGAACCCAGAACGATATCGTAGTTGATGATGTGTTTGAGCAGGTTGGGGATATATTTGGGCTGGTGAGAGAAATCCGCGTCCATTTCAACAATGTAATCAGCGCCTTCTTTTAAGGCAAATTTAAAACCCTCAATGCCGGCTGAGCCTCGTCCGCGATCTTTATAACGATGGATGACCTTTAGACCGGGGAATTCTTTGGTCAGCCGATCAGCAATCTCTCCTGTGCCGTCCGGAGAATTATCATCTACCACCACTGCGGTTAAGTCGGGGAGATTTAGTTGTTGTATCTCCCGCAAGAGCGGCTCGATATTCTCGGCTTCATTGTAAGTTGGTATTATTACGTAAGTTTTCATGTTTTATCGGAGGAGAACCAAATTTTCTTTGTCATCGGTTGTAAAAACATAGCCCTTTTTTTCCTTGAGAAAAGTTTTAAATTCTTGTTCGTTTTTAAGATAAACGACCGGTTTTGAGCTGTAGAAGACTATTCCCGGCCGATTGCCGGTGTTGTAAGCAGCGATAGTTTGGTTTTCCTTTATGTTCTGTGTGACCTCTTGAGCTAATTCCTTTGTCCCCTTATATTTTTCAACTGCTGGCAAGGTTTGGGTTGTTAAAACAAAGGCCAGGGCGAAGACCATGATGGGAATGGCGTAAAATGACATCTTAAACTTAGACCACAGGGCACAGATCGCAGAGCACAGGGCTCCAATTCCTAAAATCGTTGCCAAAACCAATAGATTTGGCATGAGTTCCTCATATTGTCCCGCGTAATTGGCCGTGCCGAGCAAGGCAAAACCAATAATGATCATAGCCACAACTCCGGCAAAGGCTAAATTTGATAGCATAAAAGGACCGCGCAGTTTGTTGGCCGATTCCGATAAAATATCATCCCATAACTTTGCCACCATTATGGCCAGAAAAGGGTAGAGGGGGAGCATATAGTTTGGCAATTTGGTTTGAGCAATAGAAAAAACAAAGATGACCGGAACAATATAGCACAGGGATAGCAATTCAACCTGGCCGACACGATTCTTCCAGGTTCTGGTTAAGGCAAGGGGTAGAAAATGTGACCAGGGAGCGAACCCAAGGATTAGCGCAAGCAGATAATAATACCAAGGTCCGGGATGTCCCGCGACCACCCCTTGAAAGCGTGATAGGAAAAGAAAGCCTAAGACAAATTCAGTAAACCTTTGGCCATGTAAAAACCACTCGGCTGCGTACCAGGGAGTTGCTATGGTTAATAAGATCAAAGCGCCCGGGATTATTTTTATCTCTTTAAGGCGGGGAACCCCCCCCCTAAAAAGTAGAAATAAAAATATGGCGAAACCGGGCAGGGCAATGCCGAGCAACCCTTTAACCAGCGTGGCTAATCCTGCGGCAGCATAGCAAACCAAATAATACTTAGAATTATTGCTTTGATAACCCAGCCAAAAGAATAAAAAGGTCAGGGTGATAAGCAGGGTGAGAAGAATATCCAGCTCGGCTATTCTTGATTGAATCAGAAATTGAAAAGAGGTCAGGGCAATGATGCCGGCCAACCAGCCGACCCGCTGATCATAAAAAGATTTGCCCAGAAAATAAGTGGCGGCTACTGTTAAGACCCCGCAAAGCGCCGCCCAAAAGCGGAGAGCAAACTCATTAAAGCCAAATATATATGTGGCTAGCGTGGCCAACCAGAAATAGAGTGGTGGTTTGTCAAAGACAATCTCGCCATTGTAGTGCATGGTGACCCAATCACCGGTCAAACGAATTTGTTTGATAAATTCCCCATATGTAGTCTCTGCTGCATCGTAGAGGGAAAAACTGCCGAGTTTAAAGAAGAATAGTATAGAGGCCAGAACTATTAAGGTCAAAATTAATTTCTTATTCATTGCCAGTCATCCTCCTGGTTTCAAATTCATTGATAAAAATCGCCCATTGTTCGGGATTGTGTTCGATGTAGCTTTCAAAAATCTGGCCGGTTTCTTGGATAATTGCTTCCCGGTTATCTTTGGTAACCTCAATTGGCTGAAACATGATAATTGTGTTTTTGGGGCCTGCTTTTTTGGCCAGAGTAGGAATAACCACGGCGCCGGAGCGTTGGGCCAAAGTCAGCCAACCGGTAGCTGCCGGGACTTTTTTACCCAAAAAAGAAATGTATTCATGCCGGCTTTCTAACGCGCCGGTGTCTGCCAAGAGGAAAACCAGTTCGTTGTCAGCTAAAGCTTTGAGGGTCTGTTTATACATGTCTTCTTCTAGAATATTGATCAGGTTAACGCCGCCCTGTTGCCGGCTTTGGTTAACAATCTCAAAAATAGAATCTTCTGCTGTGGCACGGAACACGGTATTAATCTTGTAGCCGCGTTTGGCCAGGGCCATGGGGATCAACTCATAACCACCAGCGTGCATGGTGAGAATAATCACCCCCTTTCCTTGCTTTAAGGCTGCCTCAAGCCGCTGCTCGCCCTGCCAGCTAATTACTTGGTCAAAATGCTCTGGCCTGAAAAACGGGATGCAGAGCAGCTCAAGAATGGCATGGGCAATATTCTCAATCAATTTGTCGGCAATTGGCCCGGCCTGGCTTTGCGGCAAAACCATTTTAATGTTGCCAACCACTATTTTTTTGAGTCTGGTTTTCTTGGCCACGGTCTGGACCAGCCAGCCAGCACCGTGCATAATGGAGAGGGAAACATTAACAGGCGCATAGAAAATTATTCTAAAAAATAACTGTAGGCTTTTGAGCAATAAAATCATGTTTTGTTTCTAAACTGGATCTCGTATAAGCTCGAGTATAAGCCACCCTTGGCCAGGAGTTCCCGATGCGGGCCGATTTCAACAATCTGGCCGTCGTCTATGACCACGATACGGTTGGCTTTTTCAATCGTGTACAAACGGTGGGCGATGATAAAGGTAGTGCGATTTTGCATGAGCCTGTCTAAAGCTTCGTGGATCAGATTTTCGGTCTCCGGATCCAAAGAAGACGTGGCTTCGTCTAAGATCAATATTTTGGGGTCGCGTAAAATTGCCCGGGCAATGGCGATCCTTTGTCTCTCGCCGCCAGAAAGCTTACTACCGCGCTCGCCAACCTCGGTTTCGTATTTGTCCGGCAGATTTTCGATAAACTGGCGCGCGTTGGCGGCTTGGGACGCGGCCACGATGGCTGCCTGGCTGGCCGTAGGCTGGCCGTAGCAAATGTTGTCTTTAATGGTGCCGCTAAAGAGATTGATTTCCTGGGGCACTACGGCAATTTGTTGGCGCAGAGACTCCATTTTTACTTTTTTCAGATCATAACCGTCAACCAGGATTTGTCCTGCCGCAGGGTCGTAAAACCTCAGGAGTAAACTGACCAAGGTGCTCTTGCCCGCGCCGGTGCGGCCGACCAGGGCAATGACTTCTCCCGGTTCAACCACGAGATTGATGTCGCACAGCACCGTTTCATTTTCATAAGCAAAAGAAAGATTTCTATATTCAACCCGGCCCTGGATTCTCGGTAGAATTTTGGCGTCTTTGGCGTCTTTGATGCTGGGCTGGATATCGGATATTTCAAAGATCCTTTTAACCGAAGCCAGGCCTTGCTGCGCCACGGTATAGCCCCTGCTTAAAGTACTGCCGGGATCGGTCATGATACCGAGAGCTGTGGCAAAGGAGATCAGTTGCGGCAAAGTCATGTTGCCCTCAATGATTTCTTTGCCGCCATACCAGACAACGGCGACGACGGCAATGGTTTGCAAAAGAGCGATAACCGGGGTTTGGGTGGCTAAGATCTGCATGGCGCGCATGGTCAGATGAAATGATTTTTCTGACTCTTTGGCAAACTTTTCAACTTCATTTTTTTCCATGGTGAAAGATTTAACGACCTTAATTTGTGAAATAGTTTCCTGAAGATGAGAGGTGATATCGGCAGCTTTTTGCTGCACCCCTTCACTGATTTCGCGGATCTCCGCGGCAAAAATTCTTATGACTTGAACGATTAAGGGCAA
The DNA here is from genome assembly GCA_001771365.1 of candidate division WOR-1 bacterium RIFCSPLOWO2_02_FULL_46_20. GTDB lineage: Bacteria > Margulisbacteria > WOR-1 > O2-12-FULL-45-9 > O2-12-FULL-45-9 > O2-12-FULL-45-9-A. The sequence goes on from METP01000052.1 coordinate 7,751, forward strand.
GGCAATTAAGGTTAAAAGCGAAAGCCGCCAGTTGAGCCAGAAAATGTAGCCCATGAGCCCAATCAATAGAAGTGAGTGGGGGATGATAGTTGTAAACATTGTCAGTATGGTGAGTTGCAGGGTTTGGATGTCGGTCATAATGCGGGAAATTAGCTCGCCCGTGTGCCATTTGCCAAAAAAATCCAGGGAATGGTCTTGCAGGCGCTCATAAAGCTTTGTCCTAAGGTTAAAAATAGTTTTTTGAACAACAAAGGCGGATAAGTATTCCTGACCATAGAGAAATAGCCCTTTGACAAAGAAAAGGCCGACCATTCCCAGAGCAGCCAGATTTAACCGGAGCAAATCCTTTCTGCCAATGACGTCAAAGATAAAACCGGCTAAGGGGGCAATCAGCAGGGTGGTACCGGTAACCAGGATAATGCAGAGGGAAATGCCAACTACGTGCATCGTATATGGTTTTATATAACTAAAAAGTCTGCCGAATAACTTCATTTATTTCCCCCATAATTTTTTGAGCTGCCCCGGGCTGCCCCATAGCTAATCTCAATTCTTGAGACATTCGTTCTCTTTTGCTTTTGTCTTTTAGCAGACTGACAGCTGTTCTGGCTACCTCTGCCGGTTTAATTATACCTCGAATCTCCTGGATAATCTCAGTATCGGCTTTGATATTGGGCAAGGCAAAGAACCTGGTCCTCTTGTTGACTATAGCGGCAAGTTTTTTCTTAAATTTTGATCCCAAATAAGGAATTTTGCCAATGAAATGAGGCAATCCCTCAAGTGGGATAACATCCGGATTATCAAGCGGGAAGATAACCAGCATGGGGATCCCCAGAGCCGCCAATCTGGCTGTGTTTGTCCCGGGAATAGTGATGATCAGGTCAGAATTATGTGTATCTTCAAATTTTATCAGTTTCATATCAGGAATCTGAGTGGCTTTTTGAAAAGGTGAGCTCACTAATTGGAAACTCACCTCCGGCAGCCTGATATTGATCTGCCGCATAATCTCTTCGTAAATCGGCGTGGTGTGTTTAATCTGCCAGACCCGGCTGCCGGGCAAAAAAGTAATGACATTTTTATGCGGCGACCATTTTTTCATGTCTTTAATTGAATCAACCATTAAGTTGCCGATAATTTTTAGTTTGGCCCTGGCTTTTTTGTTTTTGCCAAGCTTACGGTAACATTGTTCGTCAGGAACCAGGAATTTTTTGTAAAAACCTGTCCAACCGATCCAATCCTGGACATAGGCCAGGGCGGGATAGTGAGTTTTTTTGGCTACAAGCACGGCATGGGCTAGATCTCCACCCAGATAAAAGACCACCCCCTTCTCATTAAATTCAATTTTTGGTTTTTGGTTAAGCAGGATCCAGTTTTTGTAGTCATTGGCGGTAATGATTTCAGAAATTCCCTGGATGGTTTGAATGTATTCCAGTTCTTTGCCGCTGGTGTATTGGCAGGGGGTAAGGACAAGAATTATTCTTATTTCTTTTGAGTTTTCAAAGAGTGTTTCAGCCACCGGCTTAACCAGGGCTGATAACTCTCCGGGGCTATTGGCGACCAATATGACATCGTATTTACTCATCTTCTCCGGGAACGCCGATCCCCAATTTTCTAGCTAACCAGCTGCGCTTAAGCTTAATCGCCTTGTATTCGCACAGCTCATGGCAGCAGAAGCAGTTGATGCAATCTTTTAAATCAATCTCAACGATTTTGCGCTCTTTATCATAGTTAATTGTTTTAGCCGGACAGCCTTTAACGCAAACCAAGCATTTTGTACATTTGTCTTGAATGATATAGGGATCGATTCTGGCTTGGCGGGCCAGGGGTCGGACCAGATCATACATGAACCCCGGGATCCACCTGGTGAGACGGTTGACATCGGTGGAGAGTTTCCAATCTGAAACTTTGATCTCTTCCATCGAAGTGCCGAAGATCGTTATTTTGTCCAGGCAGCTTTCACCAAGCCCGCGTCTGTTGGCGATAACAGTGGTATCAATTTGTGAAGGTTCATAGCCTATTAAATGTCCGCCCACCGCGTCCATGGCGACAGGGTCGGTTGAGGCCATAATTATTCCAAGTTTTCTGGGTGAACCGCCGGTTGGTCCGTGTCCTTCCATGCCCATAACAGCGTCCATAATATTTAGGTGTGGTTTGGTGAGCTCCAGGATATCAACCAAAGATTCTGCGAACTCATGGGGGCGAGGGGCCCGGATATGAAAATGGGCCTTCTCAAATCCCGGGACAGCGCCAAACATGTTTTTGATGGCGCCGGTAAACAAGGTATAATTGTGCGTTTTGAGTTTGGGCAGGTTGATAATGACGTCGGCATCCAAGACTTTACTGGCAATTCTTAAGGTCTTGATTTTTTTGTTGTGGCTGGGACTAAGCAGGTCAAAGATTTCAGCCTCCTGAAAATAGACTACCTCTCCTCCGGCCTCATCGGCCGCTTTTTTAAAACCGGTGTCAACCATGGTTTTGCGCACATTGGCTGAAGCATTGCCCGGGCTGTCTCCAACCAGAGCGATCCCGCCGCATTTTTTAACTTCTTTGATAACCGCCGTTACCAAAGAAGGATGGGTTGTGACTGCCGCCTCGGGGGAGGAACCCATCAAAGCATTAACTTTGAGCAGGACTTTATTGCCAGGTTTAACAATGTTTGCCAGCCCGCCAATCAGCTCCAGGCTCTGCTGGACAGCCCGGTCAACTTCGTTTTGGTCGTAACTATCGCATTTGGTGATCGCGACTTTTGACATTTGGTTAATACCCCAACCGTTTAACTATCTCTGTAATTTTGCATGGAACGAGAGCGGGTTTTGTGCCTTGTTTTATGGCAGTATCCGGGTCTTTTAAGCCGTGGCCGGTTAAAACGCAAACAATAGTTGAGCCTTCTGGAATTTTGCCGGCTTTGTGTAATTTTAAAGTCCCGGCTACCGAGGCGGCGGAAGCCGGTTCGCAAAAAATGCCCTCTTTGGCCGCGATTACTTTATAGGCATCCAGGATTTCCTGGTCTGTCACAATACTGATTGAGCCGCCGGAGTCTCTGGCCGCGGCTTCAGCTTGTTTCCAGCTGGCAGGATTGCCAATCCTGATGGCTGTAGCCACGGTTTCTGGATTCTTAACCAGATGGCCAAGGACAATAGGGGCGGCACCTTCAGCTTGAAAACCAATCATCTTTGGCAGGCTATTAATTTTTCCCGCAGCTTTATATTCATTATAACCTTTCCAGTAAGCGGTGATGTTGCCGGCGTTGCCAACCGGGATAGCGTGAAAATCAGGCACAGCGCCCAATTGGTTGCAAACTTCAAAGGCTCCGGTTTTTTGGCCTTCGATTCTAAATGGATTGATTGAATTAACAATTTCTACAGGGTATTTTTCTCCCATTTCCCTAACGAGATTCAGTGCTTCATCAAAGTTGCCATCGACTTCAAAAACTTTGGCGCCGTGCATAATGGCTTGGGAAAGCTTGCCTAAAGCAATTTTGCCTTTGGGAATAATCACGATACAATCAATGCCGGCGCGGACAGCATAGGCGGCGGCCGAGGCCGAAGTGTTGCCGGTTGAAGCGCAGATGACAGCTTGGCGGCCTTTTTCAACTGCCTTGGCTATGGCCAGGCACATACCGCGGTCTTTGAATGAGCCGGTCGGGTTTGCGCCTTCGTATTTAAGGTAAACTTTGCAATTGGTTAACCTGGAAACGTGCCTGGATTCAATTAGCGGGGTATTGCCTTCATAAAATGTAACAAACGGAGTTTTGTTAGTAACCGGAAGATATTCTTTGTACTCTTCAATTACACCTTTCCAGCGCATAGTTTGGGTATTATATCACGCGGTGTCAGGCTTTTGAAGTTTAAATATCCGTATGTTATAATCGTCCCACCATGAAATATTCTGTTCCCCGAGGGACAAAAGACATCCTGCCAAACGAAACCCCGCTGTGGCAGAAATTAGAAGCAGCTTGCCGCAAAGTTTTTTCTCTCTACAATTATATCGAAATCCGCACCCCGGTTTTTGAGAGCACCGAACTTTTTACCCGTTCCATTGGGGCGACAACAGATATTGTTAAAAAAGAAATGTACGAATTTAAGGATAAAAAAGGCAGAAGTTTGACTTTGCGGCCAGAGGAAACTGCCCCGGTTGTCCGCGCTTGCCTGGAAAACAACCTCATTGGCCCCGATCTTTTGACAAAACTTTATTATATTGGCCCGATGTTCCGCTATGAACGGCCCCAGGCTGGCCGCCAGCGCCAGTTTCATCAGGCCGGGGTTGAGGTTTTTGGTTCTGCTGATCCTTTAATCGATGTCGAAGTTATCCAGCTGAACCTGAAATTGTTTGAAGAAATAGGCTTAAAAGATCTGTCTACTCATATCAATAGTGTCGGGTGTGCCAGGTGCCGGCCGGAATATATAAATCAATTGAAAAATTATTTTAAAGAAAAAACAAAAAAAATGTGTGAGGATTGCCGGGAAAGATTTAAGACAAATACGCTGCGTATCTTAGATTGTAAGGAAGCGCGGTGCCAGAAATATATTGAACAAGCTCCAGGTTCGGTTGATGTGCTTTGTGCTGAATGCAAAGATCATTTTGAGGCGGTTGTTAGTAAACTAAAAGAGCAAAAAATAACCTTTAAAATCAATAAACGGTTAGTCCGCGGACTTGATTACTACACAAAAACGTCTTTTGAAATAGTTTCCGGTGAGCTTGGAGCACAAAACGCGGTTTCCGGCGGGGGGAGATATGATACATTGGTTGAAGATTTGGGCGGTAAGCCCATACCGGCGGTGGGGTTTGCGGTGGGGATGGAACGCATTATACAATTAATGCCGAATGCCGAATTACGAATGCCGAATGAAGGTAGGACTATTTTATATATTGCAACGCTTGGAGATGATGCCAGGAAAGTCGGCTTTAGGTTGATTTCTCAGGTAAGGGACAAGGGCATCAGCGCTGATATGGATTATTTGGGGAAATCATTAAAAGCCCAAATGAAAGCGGCGGATCGGCTTGGCGCGAAATATGTTTATATTGTTGGTGAGGCTGAATTAAAGAAAAAATCTGGTATACTTAAAGATATGGAAACCGGTGAGCAAAAAGAAGTCACTTTTGACGCTCTTAAGGAGGAAATGTAATGAGTGAATTTCGCTGTCAGCAATGTAATCGTCTTTTAGCCAAGGTTGAAGGGGAGGCTACGGTCGAGATTAAATGTCCCAGGTGTAAAACCATGAACCTTTATTCGAAAGAGATTTATATTACAATTGAGGAAAAAGTAAAAGCCAAGGTAAAGGAAGATCAATGTACCGATCCCGAAATTGCGGAGACATAAGCAAAAAAGACATTGGCGCAGAGGTTGAACTGGCCGGTTGGGTCCACCGCCGCCGTGATCACGGCGGGTTAATTTTTATTGACCTGCGTGACCGCTCGGGTCTTGCCCAAATTGTTTTTAATCTTGACAATAAAGAGCTTCACCAACAAGCCGAGAATCTGCGCAGTGAATTTGTCATCAGCGTCAAAGGGAAAATTGTAGAACGAGCGGCTGAAGCCGTTAATAAGGATTTGCCGACCGGCGAGATTGAAATCGTTGCATCAACTCTGGAGATTTTAAATACTTCAAAAACCCCGCCGATAGAAATTGCTGATGCCAGGACAGAACCCGACGAAAATATTCGTTTAAAATACCGTTATCTTGATTTGCGCAAAGATAAAATGCGCAATAATCTTATTTTTCGCCACAAAGTAACCAAAGCTATTGCTGATTGTCTTGATCAGGAAGGTTTTTTGGAAATCGAAACCCCGTTCTTAACCAAATCAACACCAGAAGGGGCGCGTGATTATCTGGTCCCCAGCCGTTTGAACCCGGGTAAGTTTTATGCCCTGCCGCAATCGCCCCAGCTTTTTAAACAGTTGTGCATGGTTGGCGGGCTGGAGAAATATTATCAAATAGTCCGCTGCTTTCGTGACGAAGATTTACGCGCGGATCGCCAGCCGGAATTTACCCAGGTTGATATTGAGATGTCATTTTGCAGCGAAAAGGATGTTATTGATACGATTGAAAAGATTATGGCTCATGTTATGTCCAGGATAAAGATTCCTAATGTTGTCATGCCGTTCCCTCGACTGACTTGGGAAGAAGCCATGGGACGTTATGGGACAGATAAGCCGGATACCAGATTTGGCCTGGAATTAGTCGATGTTTCAGGCTTGGTTAAGGATGTTGAATTTAAAGTTTTTAAAGAAACAGTGAAAAATGGTGGTATGGTTAAATCAATTAATGTAAAGGGTGGGGCCAAGTTTTCTCGCGCGGAGATGGACAGGCTTGAAGACGAAGCTAAAAAATTAGGGGCCAAGGGTTTAGCCTGGGTGGTTATCGCGGAAAGCGGACTAAAGTCTCCAATCACTAAATTTTTTAGGCCGGAACAAATAAATGCGCTTGTTTCTCGAATGAAAGGGGAGACCGGCGATACTTTAATCTTTGTGGCTGATAAAGCGCAAGTCGTGCACGATGTCTTAGGGGAAATAAGGCTGCAATTAGCCGTCAAGCTTAATTTGATTGATAGAAATAAGTTTAATTTTCTCTGGGTGACTGATTTTCCGCTTTTTGAATATAGTGAAACGGAAAAGCGCTGGGTATCCCGCCATCATCCGTTTACCGCGCCGCACGGCAAGATGGAAGAGATTGAAGAGCGGTTTATGAAAGATCCGGCCGGAGTTAAAGCCCAGGCCTATGATTTTGTGTTAAATGGTACAGAGATTGGTGGGGGATCTATCAGGATTCATCGTATGGATGTTCAGCGTAAAGTATTTAAGATATTAGGTTTTCCCGAAGCTGAAGCGCGCAGTCGTTTTGGTTTTTTGCTTGATGCTCTGGAGTACGGCGCGCCGCCGCATGGTGGTATTGCGCTGGGTCTTGATCGTTTTGTGGCAATTTTGGTAGGCGCGTCATCAATCCGCGATGTGATCGCTTTCCCTAAAACTCAAAGCGCTGTTTGTCCGCTGACCGGGGCTCCGGATGTGGTGGATATTAAACAGTTAAAAGAGCTGCATATTAAATTACTTTAAGGAGAAAATATCTTATGACAGTGACAATTATTGTCGGCACGCAGTGGGGTGATGAGGGGAAAGGGAAGATAACCGATCTTTTATCCCGCGATATGGATATGGTCGTCCGCTACCAGGGGGGGAACAATGCCGGCCATACAGTGGTGATCAAAGAAGATGTTTTTAAGCTCCATCTTATCCCTTCAGGCATTTTCTTCGCTAATGTCCAATGCGTTATTGGCAATGGGGTCGTTGTTGACCCGGCGGTGCTGTTAGGGGAGATCGAAACCTTGCAAACCAAGGGGTTTGCGGTCAATAACTTAAATATCTCCGGTCAAGCGCACGTTATCATGCCATATCACAAGGATCTCGATAAAGCGCAGGAGAAAAGGAAAGAAGCGGGACGGATCGGCACCACCTGCCGCGGGATCGGCCCTTGTTATGTCGATAAATACAGCCGCTACGGGATCAGGATCGCCGATCTTTATAATCAGAATGTTTTCAAGTCAGCTTTAGCCTGGAACCTCGAAGAAAAAACTTTTTTGCTGGAGAAATTCTACGGAATGAAAGTTGATTACAACGTTGAATCGATCATGGAAGAATACCTTGGCTATGCCCACGCGATCAAAAAATATGTGGTCGAGGAATCTTCTTCTCTCGTCAATAACGCGATCAAAAAAGGGAAGAAGCTTCTTCTCGAAGGGGCGCAGGGGACAATGCTTGATGTCGACCATGGAACCTACCCTTTCGTCACTTCCTCCAATCCTGTTTCGTCCGGCGCTTGTGTCGGCGCCGGGTTTTCGCCCAAAGCGGTTAATGATATCCTGGGGGTAGTTAAGGCTTATGTTACCCGGGTCGGCGGCGGTCCTTTTCCGACCGAGATCGAAGGCGGTGTTGGCGACAAGCTGCGGGAGTGGGGGCATGAATACGGCGCGACGACCGGAAGACCGCGGCGCTGTGGTTGGTTTGACGGCGTTGTGATGAGCCACGCGGCTAAGATCAACGGTTTAACTTCGCTGGCGGTCACGAAACTAGACGTGCTTGATAAGCTTGAGCGGATCAAAGTCTGTGTCGCGTATGAATATCAGGGGAAAGAGATCAAAGATTTTCCGACCGAGATCTATCGGCTGGAACAATGCAAGCCAGTCTATGTTGAAATGCCGGGCTGGCAGGAATCAATTGATAAGGTGACTGATTATAAATATCTTCCCGCTAACGCGAAGAAGTATTTAGACAAATTGGCCGAACTGGCAGAGGCCCCAATCTCCCTTATTTCAGTCGGAGCGGAAAGAGGGCAGATAATTAGGATTTAATTAACTTGCGTCTTTTCTGTATATCCGCTTCTTACCGCATTTGCGCTAATTGTTTTTGCACCAACGAAGTGTAAAATATGCCCCCAGGCTCCGGGCTTTGCTGCTGACTTCCGCAATGCAGCACCCATAATACTTAGGGATATCTTTCCCGGGTGAGCAGGTGGGGTTTCAGTCCTCCCCCTATCATGCCAGGCTTTTGTCCCTTATTCAACTGATAGCATAAAGCTGTAAACATGCCACAATTTTAACTTTGCATCACCCTAATCGCAACTTTTTACTAGGGAATTTGGCCTATTTTGAGGCGAGTGCGGAAGTCAGGAGGAGGTGCCTATAAAAAGCCTCAAGAGCTCCTCCGTTAATTTCGTAATCATTCCCTATGGAGCTTCGAAGGAGGCCAATATCTGATAAATATTTCAATCGTTCTTCATTCGCTTGGGGCTGGACTCCAGCCAACAAATCTTTAAATAATCTTTTATCCTCTGGAGTTAAGCGTCTAAGGAGCGCAAAGGTTTTAAGGCAGGGCACATAGGAGAAGAAAATGTCAAGTTCAGAAGGGGTCTCTTTGAAAAGCGCTTCTATCTTGTCCAGTATATTCTGCATGGTTGTCTCTTCCTCAATTAAGTTTTTAACATAGCGGCAGAAGCCATTTATCATATAAGGAACGCCGCCGCAAAAATCATGGATTGGGGTGACCAATTCTCCAAAAAACGGACTTTTTTTAAAAGGGGACAAAACTAAGGTTCTGGTTTCTTCCCTTGTTACCGGTCCAACTGTGAAGGAAGAAGCATCAGGAAAATAATCTCTAATCAGGCTGTCCCCTTCATTGATACTATGAATAACTAAAACCAGGCGGAGATCAGGAAATTCCCGCGTCAAGCTGTTAAGGTATTCAGGCGCAAGTTTGTTGCCGCGCAAACCGGTCGCCTCGTCAATTGCCAGCATAAGAGAGGGACCCTTTGCGGCGGCAATAAACTGCGCAATCTTTTTTTTGAACCACTCATCGCTATTTTTAATATGCACAAGTGACGCATTTTCCTGCATCACAGCTACTCCTCTTGCCGTAAAAGCTTTTGATATAGCGGTCAATATGCTGCTCTTGCCAGTACGATAGCTGCCTCGGATTAAAACTATTCTCTCTTTATCTATTCGCGCCACAATTTGCGCTTCCAGCTCTTTTCTAACCAGGCTGGGATAAACCGGAAACTCTGTGGGATAACTGACGCTATTGATTACCGCCCTCATCCCGGACAAAAAATATGGCGCATTAATCGCGGATAACCTTCCCCATTTTGGAACTGGTCTTATATTCATAGTTATCTATCGACGCTTCTCCAGAAGATTTCAGGTGATTTTAGAATTATCTCAAGCTATAATAAACCTAGTATGGAAGTCTTAATTGAAGAGGCCCCTAATATCATGTTAAAACGATCAAACACTTTATCCAGGTCGAACGCCTCTCTCCTGGGCTTTTCTAAAGATCCTGGCAAGGTTATCTGCTGTAGCTTTATAGCTTCCTGCCTGGTCAATTGGGTCAAACAAATGAGTGAGCGAGGATATTTTTACGGAAACCTCCGGATCTAATCCGCTCTGTTTTTGCTGTCCGGCAAACTTATTGGCGATTTCATCAATTAAAGCGATATATCTTTGTGTGCTTGCGTCCGCTTCTTCGTCGCTATATGTGTGTTCTCCCAAAAGATCAGCTGTTATACCAAAGCCTTCCTGGTCAAGTCTAATAAATTCTGCCATGGCGGCATCTGTTGTTTCCGCCGCAACAAACCTTTTAGCCATGTATTCAATGCCCCTTTTTATTGCTCCGGCTGCCAGGGAGTTCGATATGCCAGCCGCGAATAAGCCCATCTTAAATATGGCGGGCATTTCTACTACTTTGAAATACGCTTTGGCATGTTCAATAATATCTTGAGGCGTTTTTAAGGCGGGGAAGACATCGATGAAAAAGAAAGTTGCTTTTTGCATGGCTGGGTTATTCATGACAGATTGAAGAAGGTTGTCAAAAAGTTTCCCGATTGTTCCGGAGCTGTGTTTTTTACGGTCAGCTCTCATCCCGGCAAACAAGCTTTCACTGACAGTTTGTGTGGTTCCCTCGAGCCTATCGTGTTCTTTTGGTTTTGCGACGGGGAGACTGCCAAGTATCCGTTGCGCCTCTTCAGTGTCAGCTGTTTTTAATATTTCCTCAAGGGCAACATTTTTGTTCTTAAGCCCGCTGTTCCTTAAAGTTATTTCATTCCTAATTGCTTCAGGGGCCCTTTCCGCAAGTTTTAAATCTGTTGCTCTGATCTTTTGACCGTCTTCTAAAACATGCTGCACGCCATATTTAAGCGGAGCTAAGCCTAATTGTTTTCTTAAGGCCGCTCGGCGCAGAATCTGGCGGGCGATTAATTGATCGCAGATTTTAGCCTGACGCAACTGGACTTCCAGTCTTAGATTTATTTGAGTCATGCGCATCTCCCAACAATAATTTTGGCTATCTTTTTATCATCACGTTTGGCAGGAAATCTCACCCAATTACGATTTAAACCCTCTCGATTGAGTCGTATATATCCTCAAAGATCTTCACGAAATGATCGAAAGCAAGCGTAAATCCCTTAACGGATAACTCGAGCTGAAGCATTGTGTTTAGGGGGAATCTTTGATAATACTCTACGTTGGTTGAGGAAATAATGGCGAACTCAACCCTCCCCAAATGCACAGCAAATACATCTCTGAACTGTCGCCGGCATTGCCGATAGATTGGATACTGTCCTGTCTTTCCAGCCAGGGCGGCGGCCATAGCCAGATGGGCGATGGTCTTAAAGATGTTTATCTTATTAGAGTCTGATACCGGTTTTCCTGACTCTTCCTGCAGATCAGAGAAAAGTTCGCGAGCAAAGGTTGGGATTTCAGTCCCGGGTAAAGTTTCTCTGCCCTGTAATAGATAGGCCATTTTGATTTTCATCGTTCTCATTCCAAATTCATTTGCGGTTTTAAAGAAATTATCGTGAAGAGTGGAATCGGCGGCTATCAAACCTCTTCTTTCGGCATAAAAATCACTTAAGGCAGCAAAGCCGCTATTTGAGAGCTCATGAAAATTTGTTTTCTTAAATCTCAAGCCGGTTAACTCTTTCTTTGGGTCAAGAGAAACTTGATAAATAAACTCGACTAATTGCAGGCCAGCGAAGGCCGGCGCTAAGGCGAGGACAATTTCCGGACCTGGTTGCAGATAAACACAGATTGTTTTTGCGGGGCGATCAAAAATCGCAATGTCATTCTCGTCATCTAGACTTACATCGCGGATGATGATTTTTGGGTTCCAGGGACTTTTTGTAATCCCATTAAAATTTCTTAAAACGGCCTGCAGTCTGCCCGACAAGGCGACAATTTTGCCGGGGGTCCACCCTACTTTTTTGATAGCGGGACGTAAAACAGAACCTAAGCGATAGGGGAGCGAGGATAGATTTGTGCTGCCATCAAAAGAATTAATCATCATGATTGTTTTCGCCTCATGTATTTATCCTCTGAAACCTGCTAAAATTTCAGTATATGTCAAAAAATAAGGCGATCGTCCTTCTCTCCGGCGGACTCGATTCAACCACCACACTATATTACGCCAAAGACAAAGGCTATCAATGTCACGCGCTTATTTTTGATTATGGGCAAAGGCACAAAAGGGAGCTTAAGAGTGCTGTGGTTGTGGCAAAGAGCGCTCATGTTCCTCACCATGTAATAAGGATCACATTGCCATGGAAGGGGAGTTCACTTTTAGATAAAAAAATCGAGATTCCAATTCGAAAATCATTGAAAGGAATACCTTCGACCTATGTTCCAGCGCGCAACACAATCTTCTTAAGCTTTGCCGTGTCCTATGCCGAGGTAATTGGAGCGAAGACGATCTTTATCGGTGCGAACGCTGTTGATTTTAGCGGTTATCCAGATTGTCGACCGTCTTTCTATGAGGCATTTCAAAAAGTGATCAAAGAAGGGACAAAAGACAAGAAGATTAAAGTGCTAACCCCGTTGATTGATATGACAAAAGCTCAAATCATTGCTTTGGCTATGAAACTAAAAGCCCCGCTAAGCCTGACTTGGTCTTGTTATCTGGGCGGGAGGAAACCTTGTGGAATTTGTGATAGTTGTAAATTGCGCGGCAAGGGTTTTTCCCAGCTTGGTATCCGTGATATAATCTAATCTTATTATGAGTCCACTTATCGTCGTATGTTTTTTTACCGGTTTATTGCATTTTGCCGAGGCCTCGGCTTCGTGTTTGAGACTGGCCGGGATCAGGACCAAACAAGTTGCCACTTCACTTTCGTTTGTCAATGCGTCACTTTTGGTCTCCCGCATGTCTAATATGCTCCAGGCCCCATTTCTGGGCGGTATGGTTGATACGGCGATTCTGGTCGGCGCGGTGGGAGTTTTAACCGGTAATTTTCGTGTTGTTATTTTTGCGGCTTTTATTGGGAACTTAATGGCCTTGTTCCTGGCACCGACAATGGTTAATATTTTTACTAAGGCCATCAGGCAGTTTGAACAAAAACCGTCAGTGCCTCGCTTGTTGTTCTCTTTATTGTGGCCTGGCAATTTTTGGGCTTTGCTTCAATGTTTTAAATTGCCAAAGATCAGTTCTCTAAAAGAGATGTCTTTGGAGGGCATTCCCAAAACATTCCTGGTGTTAAATATCCTTGTTGGATCCATCTATACTATAGGAGTGCTGGCGTCGTTGCTGGCCGGGGCCTTGATTCCGGAATATCGAGTAACCGCGGTTCAATTGTCCGCCATTGTTAATGGTCTTGCGACTATTCTCTTTACTCTGATGGTTGATCCGCGTGCCGCGCATATTACCGATCAGGCGGCGCAGGGGAAGCGGTCGGAAAAGGATGTGCGTACGGTGGTTTTTTATCTGTTGGCCGGCCGGGTGGTTGGCACATTAATCATTTCCCAGCTGATCTTACTGCCTGCGGCCAACTATATCCAAACAGTTACCTTGATGGTTAAGGGCTTCTTCTTGCGATGAGGATTATCCGCCACCCAAAAAAGAAAAGCTTAAAAGGTTCCGTTGTTGCCCTGGGGACTTTTGATGGGGTGCATCGCGGCCATCAGGTGATTCTTCAACAAGCGGTTAAGCAAGCAAAAAAAGACAAAACAGCCTCCATAGCCATAACTTTTGATCCCCATCCTCAGCTTTTGATCAGTCCGGAACGGGGTTTAAAGTTATTAACCACGTTAACTGAAAGAGAGAAGCTGTTTTGCCGGTACGGCATTGATGGTGTCGTGGTTATCCGGTTTAATAAACGCCTTCAGGCGCTGGCCAAAGAAGATTTTGTAAAGAAATATTTAGTTGAGAAAATCGGAGCCAGCCATGTTTTCGTTGGTTTTGATTATGCTTTTGGTAAAAGTCGGGCGGGGGATGTCTCGCAACTTAAAAAACTGGGTAAAAAACATGGTTTTGCCGTAACTGTTGTGAGGGCTGTTTCCGCGGATAAACATGTGATCAAATCCAAGGTAATCCGTGAATTGCTCAGTCAGGGGAAGTTTAATCAGGCGGTGCAATTATTGGGGCACGCCTACCAAATAGAAGGGGTGGTGGTCAGGGGGAGCGGCAGAGGCAAGCCTTTGGGTTTTCCTACCGCCAACTTGAGGGTGGCTAATAATAAGTTAATCCCCGCGCATGGTGTTTATGCCGGGCTGTGGGGTGAAAAAAAATGCGCGGTCAATATTGGAGCTCGACCGACCTTTGGAGCGGGAGAAACTGCTATCGAAGTGCATATCCCGCGGTATAAAAAAAATCTGCGCGGCCAAAGGCTTAACCTTATTCTAACCAGAAGACTGCGTGAGGAAAGACAATTTTCAGACGTGGAGAAACTGAAGCGACAAATAGCCAAAGATATACGGCGCTTGTAAGTTTTTCTCTGTTATGGTATAATTACCTTTACAATGGTGCTCAAAAAAGAAAATAAAGAACAGGTTATCGGTAAATACCGGCAAAGTGAGACGGATACCGGCTCTCCGGAGGTGCAGGTTGCCTTATTGACAGAGCGGATCAACGGTTTAGTGGAGCATTTAAAAAATAATAAAAAGGATAACCACAGTCGCCATGGTCTTCTTCTCCTGGTTGGACAGCGTAAAAAGCTTCTCAGTTACCTGCAACGCAAGGATATGACCAGATACCATGAATTGTCCACAAGTTTAGGAATTAGATGATTAAAAAAGTAGAATTGGATTTGGGTGGAGGCAAGGTTCTTTCCCTTGAGACCGGTCGGGTAGCCAACGAAGCCAGCGGTTCCGTTATTGTCAGGCTTGGGGATACCATGGTTTTGGCCTCGACAGTTGTGGCATCAACACCCCGTCCCAACATGGATTTTTTCCCTCTCTTAATCGATTTTGAAGAAAAGCTTTATGCCATAGGTAAAATTCCCGGCAGTTTTTTTAAACGTGAAGGCAGGCCGACTGAAAGCGCGATTCTAACCGCCAGACGAATTGATCGGCCGATTAGGCCGCTTTTCCCCAAAGGTTATCGCAATGACGTTCAGGTTGTCATTACTCCTTTGTCTGTTGACGAAGAAACTCCGCCGGATATATTAGCCATTATCGGGGCTT
>METP01000053.1:0-509 GCA_001771365.1 candidate division WOR-1 bacterium RIFCSPLOWO2_02_FULL_46_20
GAAGAGGATAAAAGCGAGGTTGGCTTTTTTGGCGCTTTTTTCCTTGTGCAGTTCAGGGATAAGGTCTGAAGCGGCGATATATATAAAACCGCCGGCGGTCAGCGGCGAAGTGGTCGGCACCGTTACATTAGTATATAACCACCACTGCCTGGAAGTCCTGGTTGTCAGAGGCAAAAGCGGCAAGCTGGTAATGACTTCTACCGAAAAAAAATTGGCCTGATAAGCCCCTGCTCTGCCAGGTTGCGCTATTCTCTAAACTCTGCCTCACAGCCTCACAATAGAAAAATGACGCAAGTTTATGACCATGAAATACGATAATATATTTGAACGCGGTGCCTTGACAGAACAAAGCAGTTATTATATGATTATGTTTGGAGACAGGCGTCGACTTTAGGTCCATGGCTTGTCTCTTTTTTTAAGAGAAAAGCTTGATATTGAAATTCTCTACCCTAACATCTCTGGTAAATTTATCCGCACCAATTTTATTTTTAATAAATTCTAATAAATCT
>METP01000053.1:520-1065 GCA_001771365.1 candidate division WOR-1 bacterium RIFCSPLOWO2_02_FULL_46_20
TATGGTGCACTTTTAAGTCATAGGTAATGGCCCCGATTAACAAATCCACGACTTGCAACAGGTCATTGCCTTTGGAATCAACTTTGCAGATACCATGGATCGCGAGCCTGCCGAAAGCTTCATTTATTGCCACTTTAACATTATTCTCATACTGTGACTTGTTCGGCACGGGGGATTCGTCCGCGATCACCGATAATATCTCATTCTGCGAAACATTCCCCTTTAACAATTGGATGCTAAAGTCTTCGTAAGCTTGAAACGGATCATTATTGTAATGCTTCTTAAAATAGCCGCCCTTTTTGTCAACAATCATCATACAATATTTTATCTCCGGGTCCGCTTTAGCGCGGGAAAAGAAAACATCAAGGATCATCTTATAAATTGGCAAGTTATAGGGCAATACTTTTTGCCATTTCGCTTCTTCAGTATAATTTTGCCGGTGCCTGATCTTCTCAATTTCCGTCAGCATTTCATATGGGCGTGGGCACTTTATCATCCCAATAGAAAAGAAGCGGTCCCTTTCAGAATTCAAAAGTCCTGTTTCA
>METP01000053.1:1091-20470 GCA_001771365.1 candidate division WOR-1 bacterium RIFCSPLOWO2_02_FULL_46_20
AGAAAACAAAAAGGCGTTTTAATTTTCATTAAGTCGCTTAATTTTAAATCATTACCAATGTTCATGGGTAAATTATACTATGATTTTGTGCTTTGCTAAAGGTGCCGAGAGACAAAAACTAAAGTAAACTTCGCCCCCTGGCCGGCGGCGCTTTTGAGCTCGACCCGCCCTCCGTGGATCTCCATAATATGCTTGACGATCGCCAGACCTAAACCAGTCCCACCCATTTCGCGTGAACGGGCTTTATCAACCCGATAGAAACGCTCAAAGATTCGCGCGTGATGCTCGGCTGGTATCCCCATACCATGGTCAGTAACACTTAAGCACAGCTCTTTCTCTGTTTTCGCAATAACGATCTCCACTTTTCCTCCGGGGTGGGAATACTTGATCGCGTTATCGAGCAGATTGAGGATCGCCCGGTAAAGCTGGCTTGGCTCACCAACGACCGCGCCGCCAGACAGGTTAACGATCTCAATCCGCTTTTCCTTGATGGCCGGCGCCAGCGTCTCGAGCGCTTTTTCGATCTCGTCAGCCAAAAAGACTTTTTCAAACGGGGCGATCCCCCGGTGTACTTCAAGACGTGACAGCGCCAAAATATCATCAATCAAGGCAGCCAGCGAATCAGCATTTTTGGCGATCTTTTCCAGAAACCGGCGGTTATTATCTGGATCGTCAATGGCTCCAGCGACTAAAGTGTCAACGTAACCTTTAATGGCAGTCAGAGGAGTTTTGAGCTCATGAGAGACATTGGCGACAAAGTCACTGCGCAAACTTTCCAGCTGTTTCATCGCGGTAATGTCACGGATGATAACTGCAATATTATCTCCGGCCAGGTTAGCTAACCCAAGGAGATTTTTTTCCGCGGGAAAAACGAGCTTCATCTCCCGCTCGACCGGCTGGCCGCTCCGGCGAACAGCTTCGACCAGGTCGCTCAACTCGACCAGGCGGATCACTTCCAGCAACCGCTTGCCGATAAACCCATCATTGGCCAGTGAGAAGATTTCAGCTATTGCCTGGTTAGCAAAGACTATTTTCCCCACCACATCCAGAACCAGGACACCCTCGCTCATCCCCTCTAAAACTTCTTTATACAAATTTATACCCTACGCCACGCAAGGTTTTCAAATGCTTGCCGGCCTTGCCTAATTTTTCCCTCAATCTTCTCATGTGCACGTCAACGGTTCGGGTTTCAATGGCTACTTCAACCCCCCAAACATTATCCAAAAGCCTTTCCCGGGAAAAAACCCGTCCCTCATTCTCAGCCAGGTATTGCAACAGTTTGAATTCCATAGCAGTCAACTCAACTGTTCCACCTAAAACTTTGACCTCATGAGTTTCCCAATTAATTTCTAAATCAGGAAATTTTAAGGCCGCCAATGCAAAGGCTTTCTTGGCCCCATATCTTTTAAGTATTGTCCTCACTCTCGCAATAAGTTCACGCATGCTAAAGGGCTTAGTCATGTAATCATCGGCACCAAGCTCCAAGCCTAAAACCTTGTCAACTTCACTGCTTTTAGCTGTCAGCATAATAATGGGGATATCGGCAGTTTTTGTTTCTTTTTTCAGATTTTTGCAAACTTCAAAGCCATCGAGGAGTGGGAGCATGAGATCAAGAATAATCAAATCAGGTTTTTTTTCGCGGGCCAGCCTTAGGCCGCTTGAACCGTCATAAGCTTTGCTGACTTTGAAATTTTCTTTCTTGAGGTTATATTCTATTGCCTCAACAATGTCTTTTTCGTCTTCAATAATGAGAAGGTGGCTCATCTAAGGGCATTATAACATATTGAGGTTCAAAACTCTGGGGACTAAAGTGATAAGCACCTGGCCACCAGTTGCTCATAGCTCTTAGCCGGCGCGATCAGGCGCCTGATAGCAGTCGAATTGGGCAGCCCCTTTAGGTATTCCAGGGCAATGCGCCGCATCAAGCCTATTTTATTGCTCGGTCTGCTCTGCCTGATCTTCTCAATGTAACTAAGATGCCGCTCTAAAACCTTGATTCTCCGCGGCAGGTCAATCGGCTCAGGAATTTTGCCGGTTTTTAAATACTCTTCTATTTCCCGAAAAATCCAGGGGTGGCCGATCGCCCCCCGGGCGACTAAAATTCCGTCACAACCGGTTTCATCAAACATCTTTTTGGCTAATTGTACGGATAATATATTTCCGGAACCAAAAATAGGGATTGAGACATTCTCCTTAACCAGCCGAATGGCTTCGTAATCGACCTCTCCGGCATATAATTGCCTTTGCGTCCGACCATGGATAAAAATCGCCGCCGCCCCGCTCTCTTCACATTTTCTGGCCACGGAAATTATATGCCCATGATCATTTTGCTTAAATCCGGAACGCAGCTTAACTGTAATCGGCAAAGGTAGAGAGGATGTCAACTTACCAATGATGGCAGCCAGAAGATCGGGCTCGTCCACCAGGTAGGCTCCAGCCCTCTTTTTAAGTACTTTTTTGGCCGGACAAGCGGCATTGATGTCAAGAAAGGCCGGTTTTATCTGACCAAGCAAGATTTGGGCCGCTTCAAGCATAATTTGAGGATCCCCGCCAAGAAGCTGGGCCGCAATTGGCGTATCATCAGGATGGATCATCAGGATCTCTTTGTTTTTGCCTGGCCCATGGGTTAAGGCGTTGGCATCGGCCATTTCAAAAAAACAAAACTTGGCACCATATTCCCTGGCGATCAGACGAAAAGCCAGATCGGCACAGCCGGCCAGAGGGGAGAGAAAGATATTTGTATCTATTTTTTGGGAGCCAATTTTAATCATACGTCAGCAAAACACAATACAAGATTGAACCGGAGATGTAAAGGGCTATTTGGTCGTAATAGTGCTATAATATGGTAATGACACCAGGTAGTAGCGACCAAACATTCTATGGATTAGGCATTGCGCCTAAAATCCTTGATATTATTGAGCGGATGAAGTTTAAAACCCCTACCCCCATCCAATTCAAAGCGATCCCCATTGGCATCCAGGGGAACGATATCATAGGTATAGCGCAAACAGGGACCGGTAAAACACTGGCCTTTGGTATCCCGATGATCCAACGTTTGGCCCAAAGCTCCGCTCTGGGATTGATCTTGGTACCCACCCGTGAGTTGGCCATACAGGTAGAAGAAGCCATAAGCAAAATCGGCCGCTCGTTTGGCATGAACACCGCCGTTTTAATCGGCGGAGCCCCGATGTATCATCAGATCAACGCGATCCGCCGTCGCCCTCGAGTTATCATTGCCACGCCGGGACGCTTAAATGATCATCTAAATCAAAGAACCGTTAACCTCAGCAGTGTGGGAATTCTCGTGTTAGATGAGGCTGATCGCATGCTTGATATGGGTTTTATGCCGCAGATTGAAGACGTGTTAAAGCATCTGCCCAAAGAACGGCAGACGATGCTCTTTTCAGCCACTATCCCGGAAAAAATTATCAGAATAGCCTCCACATATATGAAACTGCCTGTCAGCGTTGAGATCGCCAAATCAGGCACTGCCGCAGAAAAGGTTACTCAGGAGCTTTTCATTATTAAAAAAGAAGACAAACCGGCCTTGCTCGGAAAACTCTTAGAACAGTATCACGGCACAGTACTGCTTTTTAGCCGAACCAAAAGAGGGGCTTCACGCATTACCCGGGGACTGCTATCGATGGGTCACAACGCGGCCGAGATCCACTCGGATCGCTCGCTTAACCAACGCCGCCAAGCGCTAGAGGGCTTTAAATCTGGCCGCTACCGTATTCTGGTAGCCACAGATATTGCCGCTCGCGGCATAGATGTCAAAGGAATAGAACTGGTGATAAATTATGACCTGCCCGATGATTCAGAAAATTATGTCCATCGTATTGGTCGAACCGGCCGGGCCGAACATGAAGGACGTGCTATTTCTTTTGCCACGCCAGACCAACGCAATGAGGTTTTAGGCATCGAAAGAATTATGCGCAGCGAACTACCAGTAAAAAAACATCCGGAATTCTTTGCCCCTGGTTTTACTGCCCCGTTAGTTAGATCTTTCCAACCACGCGGCCGATTACGCGGCGGACGCGGCTATCGTTTTGGTTCCCGCAAAAAAAGATAATTGGAAATCGCCTCAGCGGCATTTTCCCCTTCATGAATCGCCCAAACAATTAAAGATTGACCCCGCCGCATGTCGCCGCAAGTAAAATCTTTGGAGTTTAACCCCTTAATTGGCTCTGGCCCGATAAACCCCATAGCTAAAATTACTAAGTCAGCTTCAATGGCAAAGGGCTGGCCATCCTTTTCGCAGATTATTTGTCCTATTCTACCATTTTTCCCAACAAACTTTCTTGTAATAATTGACCAGTGCCGCTCCGCCCCCTCTTCATGGCTGGAGGTTGTCTTTAATAATCTGGGAAAAGTCGGCCAGGGACAATCTGCCGTCCTGCGATCAGCTGGCTGCGGCATAATTTCTATCTGAACCACACAACTGGCTCCTTGACGATTGGCTGTGCCCACGCAATCAGCGCCAGTATCGCCGCCGCCAATTACCACAACCTTTTTTCCTTTGGCTTCAGCTTTTTTAGACTTATTGGACCGCACCAGATAATCCATGGCAAAGTGGATCCCTTTTAAATCACGGCCAGGCACTTTTAAATCCCGCGGCACACGACTGCCGCAAGCAAAACATACGGCAGCAAATCCTTTTAACTCTTTTTTGTCTTTAATTTCATGGTTAGTTTTGAAAACAAGGCCCTCTTTTTTCCAAACACTAATGCGACGGTCAAGAATTTTCTTTTCCAACTTAAAATCAGGTATGCCGTAACGCATTAACCCGCCAACTTTATCATCACGCTCAAACACTGTAACTTTGTGGCCCTGTCTATTTAAGTGGACAGCGCAGGATAATCCGGCTGGACCTGAGCCAACCACAGCAATTTTTTTACCGGTGCGCTTTTTGGGCAATTCTGGCTTCACCAAACCATGTTTAAAGGCATATTCTATAATCGCCAGCTCATTTTCTCGGATGGTAACGGGATCGTCGTTGATCCCCAAAACACAAGAATGCTCGCACAGAGCCGGACAAACGCGGCCGGTTACTTCAGGCAAAATATTTGTCGCTTTTAGCAAATCATAGGCTTTTTCCCACTGCTGGTGAAAGACCAGGTCATTCCACTCTGGGATATAATTGGCCAGCGGACAGGCCCAATGGCAAAAAGGGGTGCCGCAATCCATGCAGCGCGAAGCCTGGTCGCGGGATTGTTCGTCCGAACGCGGCTTAACCACGTCATGATAATCCAGCACCCGCTCGCAAACCGGGCGATACTCTGTTTTTGATCTCTTAATTTTTAAAAATCCTTTTACATCTCCCATAGTTTACTCTTGCACCGTCAGGTCTTCGTCTAATATACGCTTATATTCAATTGGTATCACTTTAACAAAGCAAGGGATTTCACCATTAAAATCATCCAGAATATTTTTGGCAATCGGACTGCGCGTATATTTATAATGTTTCTCCAAAAGATCGCGAATTGTCTTTTTGTCTCTACCATCCAAACTCTCTAACTCGATCATTTGCATATTACATTTTTCCGGCAGTTCATTATGCTTATCATAGACATAAGCAATGCCGCCCGACATGCCTGCGGCAAAGTTTCTGCCTGTTGGACCAAGCACAACCACACGGCCACCGGTCATATATTCACAACCATGGTCCCCCACCCCTTCAACCACGGCGTTTAAGCCTGAATTGCGGATACAAAAACGCTCGCCGGCTTGCCCGCGGATATAGGCTTCGCCGCAAATCGCGCCATAAAAAGACGTATTGCCAATAAGCACCCCTTTATCCGGATAAACAATTATTTTACCGCCGGACATACCTTTACCAATGTAATCATTGGCCATACCATCCAGCTCAAGGGTAATGCCTTTGGCCAACCAGGCACCAAAGCTCTGGCCTGCCACCCCTTTAAATTTGAAATGGATCGTATCGTCAGGTAACCCGGCTTCACCAAACTTTTTCACCACTTCGTAGCTAAGCATAGTCCCCACAGTTCTTTGCGTATTGTTAATCTTTAACTCATGTTTAACCGGTTGTTTATTATCCAAAGCTGGCTTCGATAACTTTAAGATCTTTTTGGTCAGACTCCCCACACTGAAGTGCGGGGAATCCTTTGGGCCATACTCCCCAGACTTTAGTCTGGGGTTGCTCTTTTTTTTCTCTTCAGGATTCCAGAGTATCTTACTTAAATCAAGCCCTTTAGCTTTCCAAGGCAGTATTTTTTCGTCGACTTCTAGAAACTTTGTCTTGCCAATCATTTCATCAATAGTACGCACGCCAAGCTCTGCCATAATTTCACGCAGCTCTTGAGCTATAAAGTGAAAATAGTTGATTAAATACTCCGGCTTACCGCTAAATCTCTTGGCTAAGCACTCGTCTTGCGTTGCCACTCCGACAGAACAATTATTAAGGTGACAGTGGCGCAACATTACACAGCCGCAAATAATTAAAGCTGCGGTAGCAAACCCAAATTCTTCAGCGCCGAGCAAACAAGCAATGGCTATATCACGACCAGTACGCAACTGGCCATCGGTTTGCAAACGAACCCGATTGCGCAAATTATTTAAAATTAAAGTTTGATGTGTTTCAGCCAAGCCCAGCTCCCAGGGTAACCCGGCATAGCGGATTGAACTAAGCGGAGAAGCGCCTGTCCCGCCATCTCCTCCAGAAATCAAAATCATATCCGCATGGCCCTTGGCCACACCAGCCGCAATGGTCCCCACCCCAACTTCGGAAACAAGTTTAACGCTAACGCGCGCTTTGGGATTAGCATTCTTTAGATCAAAGATCAGCTGGGCCAAGTCTTCGATAGAATAAATATCGTGGTGCGGCGGCGGTGATATTAAAGTCACACCCGGTGTTGTATAACGTGTTTTGGCAATAATCCGGCTAACTTTGTGTCCTGGCAGCTGCCCACCTTCCCCCGGTTTGGCACCTTGAGCGATTTTAATTTGCAATTCATCCGCATTAGCCAGATAATTTATCGTTACACCAAAACGCCCAGAAGCAACTTGCTTGATGGCACTGCGTCGATCATCATTAAAGCGTGCCGGATCTTCCCCGCCCTCACCAGTGTTGGATTTGCCGCCAATTGCGTTCATAGCATGGGCCAAAGTCTCGTGTGCCGGGCTGGAGATTGAGCCAAAACTCATAGCCCCGGTCACGAATCTCTTGTAAATGCTTTCAATTGGCTCAGTTTCCTCAAGTGAAATTGACCTTGTCTTCCGGAATTTAAACAAACCGCGCAAAGTTGTTGGTTGCTTTGCTTGATTATTTATTAGTTCACAAAACTCTTTATATTTTTTAAAATCATTATTGCGACAAGCGTCCTGGAGGGCCGCAATACTCTCCGGGTTCCACAGATGAAACTCCCCATCTCGCCGCCACTGGTAAACGCCGCCGCTGGCCAATAATGTTTGGCCATTAAAAGCCCGGTCATGCCGCAATTTATTTTCTGTGGCAATAATTTTTAAATCGGCGCCACCGATTCTTGAGGGGGTCCCTTCAAAATATCGTTCAATCAAAGACTCGCTTAAACCCAATGCCTCAAAGATCTGTGAACCACGATAACTATTTAATGTCGATATGCCCATTTTAGAGAGCACTTTCTTAATTCCCTTATTAACCGCCTGGCGAAAATTATTAATCGCGGTTTTAGCATCCAAAACAATATCTCCCTGCTCCACCAACAGCCCGATGGCTTCATAAGCCAGGTAAGGATTGACCAAATCAGCTCCATAACCGAAGAGCAAAGCAAAATGATGGACTTCTCTGGGCTCAGCACTCTCAATAATCAAGCCAACTTTGGTGCGCAGGGCTTTTCTGATTAGGTAATGATGCACAGCGCCGGTGGCCAATAGCGCCGGAATTGCCAAATTCTTTTTATCGACTCCCCGATCACTTAAGATAATGAAGGTGTAGCCGTCTTTAATCGCAAATTCAGCCTCTTTGCAGATACGTTCAAGTGCCTGACTTACGGCAAATTCCCCACACTTTAGTGTGGGGTTCCGGCCCTTCTCTTTGTACAGCAGCGAAATTGTCTGGGTCTTAAAGCTATTCTTTTGGATAGAGCGGATTTTTTCCAGGTCTGCGTTGGTCAAGATCGGCTCTGCCACCAGCAACTTATGGCAATGCTCGGGTGATTCTGTCAAAATATCTCTTTGCGGGCCAACGTAACTCTCCAAGCTCATGACCAGCTCTTCACGGATCGGATCGATGGCTGGATTGGTCACCTGGGCAAACAGCTGGCGAAAATAATTATAGAGCAGTTGCGGTTTATTGGACAAAACAGCGTGCGGAGTGTCACAGCCCATTGAGCCCACCGGCTCATGAGCTTTTTCAGCCATGGGCTTGATGATCTTGTTTAAATCTTCCCTGGTATAACCAAAAGCCCGCAATTGAAGTTGCCAGGCTTCTTTACCCGGCAGAGCCAGCTCTGTCATCGCAGACGTTTTTGGCAATTCATCCAGATCAACCATGTGCTCTTTAAGCCACTGCCCATAGAAGCGCTGGCTGTATATTTCTTCCTTAATTTCATCATCATTAACAATCCGCGCTGATTCTGTGTCAATATAAAACATTTTGCCCGGTTCAAGCCGTCCGGAGCGCTCAATATTTTCCAGCGGTATGTCCAGGACGCCAACTTCAGAGGCCATGACCACCAGGCCGTCTTTGGTTACAATATATCGAGCTGGACGCAAGCCATTGCGATCTAAAACAGCGCCCACGTGTTTACCATCGGTAAAAACAATGGCCGCCGGCCCATCCCAAGGCTCCATAAAACAGGCATGATATTTATAAAAATCTCTGACCTCTTTTTTCATCAGGTTATTATGTTCCCAGGCACCGGGAATCAGCATCATCATGACGTGAGGTAAAGAGCGGCCGGATAAAGTTAACAATTCAAAAACATTATCCAGCGCTGCGGAATCTGAGCCGCCCGGCACAATCACATCAACTCCGCGGGCTCTCATCCAATTAATGTTACCGCGCAGCGTATTAATCTCTCCGTTATGCGCCAGGAAGCGGAACGGCTGGGCCAGGTCCCAGGTGGGAAAAGTATTTGTACTATATCTTGAATGCACTAAAGCAATGGCTGATTTGAGGCTTGGATCCGACAGATCAGGAAAAAAATCTCTCACCTGTCCGGGGATCAGCAGTCCTTTATAAATAATAGTTCGCGCGGACAAGTTCGTGATATAAAAGTCGTTAGCGTGTCTTTCTTTTTCTATTTTACGCCTGATGGTATAGAGTTTTCGCTCAAATTCCAGCCGGGGATTAACTTCTTTGCCCTGGCCAATAAAAGGCTGGACAATAATTGGCTGGGTAGCCTGCGCGGTTTTGCCGATTCCCGAATTATTGACCGGCACTTCGCGCCAGCCCAGGAAACGCTGTCCCGCCTGCTCCACCATTTTAACAAAGAGATCTTTACAAATAGCGCGCTGCCGTTTATTTTGCGGTAAAAAGACCAGGCCTGTGCCGTAACTGCCGTAATCGGGCAGCTTGGGCATAGTTTTAGCATAAAACTCATGGGGAATTTGGATTTGTATACCGGCACCATCACCGGTTTTTGGGTCCGCGCCGACGGCTCCGCGATGGGCTAAGCGTTTGAGGATTTTTAGACCGTTCTC
Organism: candidate division WOR-1 bacterium RIFCSPLOWO2_02_FULL_46_20; assembly: GCA_001771365.1. GTDB lineage: Bacteria > Margulisbacteria > WOR-1 > O2-12-FULL-45-9 > O2-12-FULL-45-9 > O2-12-FULL-45-9-A. Next base: position 10,734 of record METP01000053.1, read on the forward strand.
AACTATCTCGTGGGTTTTTTGCCCATTGATATTAACAACAAAGCCAACTCCGCAACTATCATGTTCGAAAATCGGATCGTATAAACCTTTATTCTGTGTATTTCTTTCATATACTCGCATGTTCGACACCTTTAAATGGGCAGGGTCCAAAGGTGTCGAGCCAAAAAACCCCGCCCATATAATTCTTAAAGAATCGGTAGATACTTCTTGATTTCGTACTCCGTTACCTGTATGCGGAATTCATCCCATTCTTTTTTCTTTAATTCAATAAAGCGTTTAAAGGTATGGTCACCCAGGGTTTCTCTTAGCAACTCGCTTTTCCCGGAAATGTGGATAGCTTCTCCCAAACTGGCTGGCAAAGATTTTATGCCCCGCTCTGTTCTTTCTTCATCTGTTAAATGATAAAGGTTAAGCTCCATTGGATCACCCAGTTTATACTCTTCTTCAACTCCCTTCAAGCCGGCAGCTAACATAACAGCTAATTGCAGGTAAGGATTACCGGATGGATCTGGACAACGCAATTCCATCCTGGTGGCAACCTCTTTGCCCGGCTGGTACATTGGGACACGGACCAAAGCTGAACGATTGCGTCGTGACCAGGCAATATAAACCGGCGCTTCGTAACCAGGGACCAATCGTTTATAGGAATTAACCCAGGGAGCCAGGATAGAAACGATTTCCGGAGCGTGTTTTAGTATTCCGGCTATATACGATTTACCAATCTTAGACAAATGGTACTTATCTTCTTTCTCATAAAACATATTGGCTTTGCCTTTAAACAAAGACTGGTGGCAATGCATACCGGAGCCGTTCTGGCCAAAGATAGGCTTGGGCATAAAGGTGGCATAAACGTTATTGGCAGAAGCAATTTCTTTAACAGTTAAGCGGTAGGTCACCATTTGGTCGGCCATTTTTAAACCGTCATCGTAACGCATATCGATTTCGTGCTGTGACGGAGCAACTTCGTGATGGGAATATTCAATTTTAACCCCGAGTTTCTTTAGCGCCAGGATAGTGTCCCTTCTCAAATTAGAGGCCATATCAAGGGGGGTCAAATCAAAGTACCCGCCTTCGTCAAGAATTTCCGTTCCTTTGCTGTCTTTAAAATAAAAATATTCTAATTCCGGGCCAACGTAAAAATGGTCAAACCCCATTTTTTTCATTTTCTGCAGCTGTCTCTTCAGAATGTAGCGGGGATCGCCTTCGTAAGGTTTGCCGCCCGGCTGCAGCACATCGCAGATCATTCTGGCCACGGCTTGTTGTTCCGGCCTCCAGGGCAATATGGCAAACGTTTCCGGATCAGGCATAGCGATCATGTCGCTTTCTTCAATATCCTGAAAACCGGTAATTGAGGAACCGTCAAACCCCATCCCCTGCGTCAAGGCGCCTTCCAGCTCATCTTTCCCGATTGAAAAACTCTTGAGAATCCCGTTGACATCCGTAAACCACAATCTGATAAACTCAACATCCTGGTCATGGACCTGTTTTAGTATCTCTTCTTTACCTGGCATATTTTTTCCTCCTCTTTTTCGGTTATTCGGTTACTGGGTTGTCTGGTTTCCACGAATATCCCAATATCCATACCCGAATATCCCCATACCCGGATACCCGATACAAATGTGGAGCAACTTTATTACCGTTAAAACTAAGGGGAAAACAGGGCCTTATCTACAAAATTGTATAAAAACAAACAATTCTGTTATTAGAGCGCGGTGATTCCCCGTTCTCTGGTCCTAAGCCTGATTACCTCTTCGATATTGGAAATAAAGATCTTACCGTCACCGATCTTACCGGTTGAGCAAACTTCTTCTATTACGCCGACAACCTCATTAAGTTGTTTTTCTTCTACGACCATTTCCAGTTTAATTTTTGGCAGAAACTCAACCCGATACTCCCCTACGCGCCATTCTAACATCACCCCTTTTTGTTTCCCTCTCCCCTTGACTTCGGTAACGGTCATGCCAATGTAACCTCTTTTATCCAGGGCCTCTCTTAACTCTTCCAGTTTTTCCGACCTGATGATTGCTTCAATTTTTTTCATCTAAGTCACTCCTTTTAAATTGTTTCAGCATGCTGGGAAATATCCAGACCAACTAATTCCTCGTTTGAGGTAACTCTCAAGCCAACCACCAAATCAACCAGCACTGCCAGTACATATGTCACGACAAAGGAAAAAACCGCGGTTGCCGCCACAGCTATTACCTGGGTGCCGAGCAGTCCGGGATTGCCCAACAACAGTCCGTCTGCGCCGGCTGGATTGACCACCTTGCTGGCAAAAATACCAGTGGCAATCGCACCCCAAGCACCACCCATACCGTGGCAAGCAAAAGCATCCAGCGACTCGTCTATCCGCAAAGTCATGCGCAGAACAATCATATAGTAAGAGATGACCGCTGCCAACCCGCCAATCACTATCGCTGCCATAGTGTCGACAAAACCCGAAGCAGGCGTGATCGCTACCAGGCCAACCACCGCACCGGTCGCTACGCCCAGAACACTGGGCCGGCGATGCAACCAGCTCAAGATCATCCAGACCGTTGCCGCGGCCGCGGCAGCTGTGTTGGTCACAACAAAAGCATTGACCGCCAGACCATTGGCCGCCAGGGCAGAGCCACCGTTAAAACCAAACCAGCCAAACCAGAGCAGCACAGCGCCAATGACTACCAGCGGAATATTGCCAGGCTCCATATTATCTTTACCATAACCGATCCTTTTGCCAATAACCATGGCGATTGCCAAAGCGGAAAATCCGGCCGTGACATGGACAACCGTCCCTCCGGCAAAATCCAACGCCCCAAGGGCCCTGAGCCAGCCGCCAACTCCCCAGACCCAGTGCGCAACAGGATCATAAACAAAAGTCGCCCAAAGGCCGGTAAAAACCAGAAAAGCCGAAAATTTTATCCTTTCCACAAAAGCGCCGACGATCAATGAAGGCGTGACAATGGCAAAAGCCGCCTGGAACATCATAAAGCATAAGGCCGGGATAGTCGCCGCATAATCCGGGTTAGACAGTTGCCCAACCCCCCTTAAGCCCAACCATTGCAAGCCGCCAATCAAACCGCCTTTGGTCGGACTAAAAGCCAGGGTATAACCGATCAATACCCATTGCAGGCTGATTAGGAATAGAGTGGCTAAACACATCATCATAGTGGACAGAATACTTTTCTTCCGTACCATGCCGCCGTAAAAGAAACCCACTGCCGGTGTCATCAAGATCACTAAAGCCGTAGAAATCAGGACCCAAGCCGTATCGCCAGAATTAATCATGTTTTTTCCTCCTTTTTTCTTCCCTGTTTACCCTACAATCCGCCTTAAAGATAATTTCGAAGTTCTGCGTTTTGACTATGCCAGGTCGGTGATGATGAGCAATAATTTCCAAGACTTCATCAATTTTTTCCCGAGGGAAATCAAGCTTTTTTAAAATCCGGTTAGCAATTGGCGGACCTTCAATCTCCTGATATTCACCAGCATTTGAATTATATTTTCGTTCCGCTTCATGTATGCCAATATCATGAAGGATCGCTGCCGCCGCAACCACCTCCTCGTCACCAGATCCCTTGGCCAGGATTTCTTCAGCATATTGTAAAACCTTACACGCGTGACCGATCCGCTTGGCATCCTGGCCAAAATAATTCCCCATTGCCTGAAGTATTAATTTTTTATAATGACTAACCACTCAATTGCCTCCTTGATCAAACGTTTATATCTAGCTGCGTCGTCCATTTCCATGACCCGTTCAGAACCTGAATGTAGATTATTGCTTGTATCTACCTTTGTAAAATTCGATCTGTTTGCCAATCTCTTCTTTTGATAAACCCTTTTTCCACTTATGAAAATCAGAATCCATAATGTCTTTAGTCACCCTCGGGAGCAGTTCCTCCGCTTCAGGGACGAATTTGGTGTAGAAATGCTTGGCCACTTCGTACATCCCATGCCATTGGGTGTAGTCCGGCCCCATCATCGCAGCGCCCATCCTGGCCCTTCTCCCCTCGTGATGCCAAAGCTCGTAGTAAGTCCACTCGATCTTATCATCAAACGGGGTCTTGGTGATCTTATTCGCTTTGAGCAAACGGTCCATGATCTCCTTGGCCGGCTGGGCAAATTTGTCATTATAATGATTGACCAGATTATCAAACTGCAGATAAAAGTTGGTTACCCATTCTGGCCCGTGACAGGAAAGGCAAACCGACTGCATATCTTCTCGCTTTTTATCCGCGTTCGGCTGTTTGATCGAAATTGTCGGCCGCAATGTCCAGCTCAAGCGCGTGCCGACATCATGAGTATTTTTTAAGTCGGGCGTCGCACCCATATGGCAGGTAACGCAATTAGGCGCCAGTTTGTAATCTTTACCGAGAACCCAAGTTTTTTGATCAATGTTCATCTTTTCAAAGTTGGCCATAAAATTCACGCCGTGTTTTGATTCCTGATAAATTTCCCTTTGCGGATGGTCGGGACCCATGTGACAGCGGCCGCAGGTGTCGGGCGAGCGGGCAACGCGCAGGGAAAAAGTATGCCGGTAGTGACAAGCGCTGCACGAGCCCTTACTGCCGTCGGGATTGATGCGGCCGATTCCGCCGTTGGGCCAGGTCGCCGCGTCGAGTTTTCCGTCTTTGGTCACTTTAACCTGACTGCCATGGCACTGCTGGCAGCCCGAAACCGCCGCCGGCCCCCCCTCGACGATTTCTCCCAGCATATTGTCAAGCGAACCGATAAACGAAGCGGCGTCGGCGTGGCGGCTGTTCTGCTGTTCTTTGAATTCCCGGGCGTGGCAGCGGCTGCAGTCTTTAGGGGAAACTATCGTCGCAATCGTATAGCCGTTATGCTCCAAAGCGTCGGTTTCCCCCTGTTTCGCCCGATGGCAGTCATAGCAGCCGACTTTTGCTTGCGCGTGCCGGCTGGCTTGCCATTGATCAATAATAAAAGGAGTTATTTCTCTATGGCAGGCGACGCAGGCCTCGCTCTTCTGCTGGGCCACGGCCGCTGCAGCCGGCAGAATGATAACCAGTAAAACACCAAGCAAACTTTTAGCGGCGGCCTGTATATTTATCATTGCCATCAAAAATTAACCTTCAGGCCAAGATTGGCAACATTAGTATATACCCAGTCAGCGGCGGCGGTCGCTTTCTGCATTCTCAGCAGGTAACCGAGAGAGAAAGCGCCGATGCTATAGCTGATCGAGGCGCGGTTCTCGTCAAGGAAGCCCTTGGCAAAATTATAGAACAGCTCATCAGCCAGCGTCCAGTTCCCGGTTTTGAACTGCAGTGAATTCCGGTAGACCAGCACCCCGGACAAGAGGTTTTCCTCCAGACGCGCCCGGTTGCTGAAAAAGCCGTTCTTATAGATCAGATCCAGATAATATAAATAACTGGTCGTCCAACTGCCGCCGCTTTTGCCAAGATTGGGTGCCAAATAGACTGCCGCTTCCCAGCTTTTATCCAACGAAATTTGCGGGCCGATGTAAGTCCGCAAATAATACCATTCGCTGGCATTGTTTCTGAAGCGTAGTTCGGGAATAATTGCGATCTTGAGGCCGTCTTTCACAGGATGCTGGAATGTGAACATGGACCAGAGTTCCGTATCGGCAAAAGAGAGCGAAGCAGAACAAAAAATTAACATCAGGGGATAAGCCAAATATTTCATAATCATTTCCTCCTCAATTACAAAACCTTATTCTCAACACTTAGCCTGGACATTCAGGCTGCTAACCGGTGTAATTATGGCACGTATTTTTTTTAACGGCAAACCCAAACTTGCAATATCAATTTTCCTCGCCTCCCTAGATGTTAATATCCAACTGCGCGGTCCATTTCCATTTGCCATTAATCGCCTGGGAATTGAAAAACACCGGTCCAGTCAGCAAACTAATGGTCTTGGTAAAGAAATAATAGAGCCCAAATCCCCCGCCGCCAAGCGCATTACTGCCGGAGGCATAATCAGCCGCAAAAACCAACTTATTATATTCGCCTGAAGCATCTTTCGCCGGCGCGAAACCTTTATCATAGCCGATCATCCAGCCGGTATTATCCGTCCCCAGACCCAAGCCGCTGAAGTTTCCACTATAATAAGGAGAAGCATGCAGTCGGCCCGCGCTTCCGAAATCTTTCCCCAGTATCAGGTGCATAATATTCTGTCCTTGAGTTGACTGATTTAATCCGACATTAAAAACTCCTGCGCCAAGAGAAGGCGCCCCTACAAATAGAGTTTCCTCAGAAACACCGATTTTGGCATTTAGACAAGCTGGATCATTAGTCGACTCATACAAATCTATTCCTGCTTCGGCTTGGAAGCCGGCCGGCAGGGAAAAGCCATAAGTCAGACCGGAGTCTGTCGCAAAGGCGCCAGCTGCCGGACTATCGGTTGTCTTCGTCAATACCGTAAAATAATTATCAATTCCAATATGCCATACCCCCGCCGGCTGGATATCCGCAACACAGGGCGTCCAGTAAGTCGTCGACGGCGTCGCCAGCGCCTCTCCCACAATCAGTAAACCCACAATCAGTAAACCAACTAACTTTTTCATATTCATCTTCCTCGATTGATATGACCTTTAAAAACATTCTACGGCAGAATGAGCAAGAATATTGCCATGAGGAAAAAGACTGTTTACAATAGAAACTTATACTATTTTGTAGGTTTGATATACTTTTTTGTATATTGGATATGCTTTTTTGTTGCTCTTGTTTAAAGGGACGGTTTCCCTGTGCGGACGGTGATTGCCGCCTCAACCGGTGAAATAAAAATTTTTCCGTCGCCGAATTGTCCCGTTCTTCCCGCGGCGGCAATTGCCTCCGTCGCCTCATCTGAGACTTGATCCTCGATAACAATCATCAGCATGACTTTTGCCAGCTCGTCATACACGGCGCTTCCGATCTGAATTCCTTTCTGTTTGCCCCTGCCCAGCACATCCAGCTTGGTATAGGCTGAAATCCCCACCAACTCAAGCGCTTTCACCACATCGTTTTCCTTTTCTGGCCTGATGATGGCCCGAATCATCTTCATAAGTTTTCCTCCATTTCGCCAGGCAACATGATCACTCGTCTGCGCGCTTCAACATCCCGACGTACTTTCTCAAGCAAACCACGATGACGGATGATGGTTTCTAAAACATCCGGCAACATTGCTACAGGAACTGCTTCCAGGATCAATTGGCCGGCGCGGGCATCTTTTCCGACTTTTCCCCCAAGAAAAATGTGCGCGGCAGGGACGATCTTGTCCGCCACGCTGGCTTTGGTCCCTTGTAGCCCAATATCCGCGGTAAAATGGTTTCCGCAGCCTGCCGGACAGCCCGACCAGCGCATGGAAACATCCTTCGCTTCTTTAACCAATCTTTTGTCTAATTCATTTGTTATTTCAATTGAAATTTTCTTCGTTTCAATGACCGCCAGATTGCAATAATCAATCCCCACGCAAGAAACCAACCCCCGGAAAAGGGGCGAAGGAAAAGAGGGTAATTCCGCCAGAAGCGGTTCCCGCAAGAGCGTTTCAAGTTTCGCTTCAGCCACGTTAACAATAATCACATTCTGTTGCTCGGTAAAGCGGACTTCCCCGCTGCCGTAGGTTTCTGATAAAGCGGCCAGCCGATGAAGTTGCATAGCTTGCATTCGTCCCACCGGAATATATAACCCCACTGCAAATTGTCCGGTCTGTTGTTGGGGACTTACGCCCAGATGATCGGTCTCCTTCTCCTGACGCTTATCTTCGCCCGCGACCAGAAGTCTTTTCCCATACCTGGCAAACCAGCGCGATTCCAATTCGGCCCTAAATTTTGTCACCCCCCAGGCTTCCAACAGAAAGGCAAGGCGGCATTGGCTGCGCGCATTTCTAAAACCATGATCACGGAAAATGAGCGCGATCTCAGCCGCCAGCCGGGCCGCTTCCTCCGGCGGAACGAAAATGTCAAGCGCGCTGGCGGCGCGAAAACCACCTGACCCCATCTTGCCGCCCGCCAGCACATTAAATCCTTTCACCATGATGCCATCGATTTGCTTGATGGCCGGGCTCAAGGCCAGGTCCTGTGATTCCAGATTGATGCAATTTTCCAGGCAACCGGTAAAAGCCACGTTGAATTTGCGGGGAAGATTGGTGAATTCGCCGTTCCCGAGGAACATCTTTGTAAAATCAACCGCAAAAGGGAAAGCATCCAATAACTCATGGGGAGTCAGACCTGAAAGTGGGCAGACGTTGATGCCGCGCACATTGTCCATTCCGGTTTGCAGGCAGGTGAGTCCAACTGTTTTGAGACTTTCAAAGATTTGAGGGACTGATTCGATTTTTATGGCCCGGAGCTCAATCTGCTGGCGGGTTGTAACATCTAAAATACCATTACCTAATTTCGCCGAGATTTGGGCCAGGGCGCGGAGCTGGCCGGCAATCGCTCTGCCACCGGTAAGACGCACCCGCAGCATGAAAAACCCCGGCGTTTTTTTACGTAAAAAAACGCCAAGCCACTTAAGCCGCTCGACATCTTCGGGCGAAAGATTGGCATAACCATTGCCGGCAATATTTTCAATCTCCGGCAGAAGAGCCAGTCCGTCTTTTTCGGCTTTTATTTTTTCGATGATATCTATAACCATAATGACCGTTAGATGGCCGCTTCCCCCTTCTCACCGGTACGGAGGCGTTCAATCCCTTCCAAAGGGCAGACGAATATCTTACCATCTCCAATCTCTCCGGTTCGGTTAATTACAATCAGAATGTCAATTACTTTGGCCGCATCTTCATCCCTAACGCAAAGGGTAACGATGCGGCGCGGGAGCAAGCGGATGCCGGCTTCCGATTTTCCTATTTGAGAGAGATAACGCAGTCCTTTCTGCTTGCCCCTGCCAAAAGCTTTCTGGACAGTTATCGAAGGAAAACCCTCTTCTGCCAGTCCGGCCTTTGTCTTTTGCCATTGCGAATGGCGGATAATCGCGATGATTTCTTTCATTTAAAATAATATTATCCGCTTTCGCGCAGATAAGCAAAGGCATACACCGCCCCCACAAAAAAGGCTCCACCCACAATGTTTCCCAAAGTTACGGGCAAAAGATTACCTAAAAATCCGAGCCAGGTTAATTTCTCTAGATCACCGGCTAAACCCGACATGCCAACTACCGCAGGCTGGGATTTGAGCAATATGCCCATGGGAATAAAATACATATTGGCGACGCTGTGTTCGAACCCTGAAGCCACAAAAGCCATGATGGGGAAATAGATGGCCAGGATCTTGCCCGCGATATCTTTGCTGGCCAGGGAGAGCCAGATGGCGAGGCAAACCAGCATGTTGCAGAGAACGCCGCGCGAAAAGGCCGCCCAGAACGGGAGATTCACCTTGTCATAAGCGAGCATCAGCGCCCTCCCCCCGACCTCGAAGCTGGAAACGGCCCAGAGCCCGGTGGCGAACATGACCGCAACCATCAGCAGGGAACCCAGCAAATTGCCGCCGAAAACGATCAGCCAATTTTTCAACATCACCGGGAGAGGTATCTCCCCCTTGACCACACCGGTCATGAGCAAACTGTTACCGGTAAACAGCTCCGCTCCTCCGATAACCACCAGCATCAGCCCGAGGCTAAAGACCGAACCGCCGACGAAACGCGTCAGGCCGGCGCCGGCAAATTTGGCCAGATCGTGGGTGACCATAGTGGCCAGCTGGGCGCCGATGGCGATATAGACGCCGGCCAAGACCGAGAGGATGAAAACGGTTGAAAAATTAAGCGAACACTTGATCTTGCCGATGGCCAATAGATTCTGAGCGA
>METP01000053.1:20500-21427 GCA_001771365.1 candidate division WOR-1 bacterium RIFCSPLOWO2_02_FULL_46_20
TATTAGATCTTATACTTTTTGATCTTGTAGCCGAGAATGCGTTCGGTCAGCCCCAAAGCCCTGGCCGCCTTGCGTTGGGTTTTGTATTTGTCGAGCGCTTCCCGGATTTTTTGTTTTTCAATTGATTCAATAATGCGGGGTAAAGTCGTACCCTCTGGCTTCATCTCAACTTCGCTCACTGAAATATTACCAGGCAGATGTTTTGGCGCGATCAATTCTTTATCGCAAACAATCACCGCGTGTTCAATCACATTTTCCAGCTCACGCACATTGCCAGGCCAACCATAAGACATAAGAACATCCAAGGCCGCGCGATTAACACCTTCGATCTCTTTCTTGTTTTCTTTATTATACTTATGCGTGAAATGAGCCACTAAAAGCGGAATGTCTTCTTTTCTCTCACGCAAAGGCGGCAGGTTTATCGGAAAAACATTGATGCGATAATAAAGATCTTCGCGGAACTTGTGCTCTTTAATCATTTTTTTTAAATCCCGGTGCGTGGCGCAAACAATACGCACATTAATTTTAACGGTTTCAGTACCGCCCAACCGCTCAAACTCTTTTTCCTGGAGCACACGCAGCAATTTCACCTGGGTCGCAGGGGTTAGGTCTCCAATTTCATCCAAAAATAAGGTACCATTATTAGCCAATTCAAAACGACCAAGTTTTCTCTCCATCGCTCCGGTAAAAGCTCCCCTTTCATAACCAAAAAGCTCCGATTCAAGCAGATTTTCCGGCAACGCGGCACAAGCTACCTTGATAAAGGGTTTGTCGGCCCGAGTGCTGGCATAATGAATCGCCGCGGCGACCAATTCTTTACCGGTACCTGACTCACCATTCAGCAGAACAGAGGCCTGGGTTGAGGCAACCTGTCTCGCCCCCTCAAGCACAGACTCCATCAACGGTGAAGTATAGACGACATTGCCA
>METP01000054.1 GCA_001771365.1 candidate division WOR-1 bacterium RIFCSPLOWO2_02_FULL_46_20
CGACACCCCCGACCACCGCAAAATCCACGACAAACCTGTTCCCTTGCTCGGAGGGCCGGCAATTTTCCTGGCTTTTGCTCTTCCTTTGTTTTTTTTATGGAACAGGGAGATACTTGGGGCTATCATTGCTGGGCTGGTTTTTGTACTGTTTGGGCTGTTTGACGACGCCGGCATTAAAATCCGCGCCAGATACAAAATCTGGTTCCATCTGCTTTTTGCCTGTTTGTTCACTCATTTTAGCGGTTTAAGCTTTGGGTTCTTTAACTTCCAGCCGTTTAACTATATCCTGACCGCCTGCTTCATCACTTTTATGACTAACTCTTTTAATATGTTAGATGGCATGGACGGCCTGGTTTCTGGCATAGCCTTTTTAGCATCTTTATTCTTCTTTTTGCTGGCCTTGAATAATAACCTACCGATCCTAACAGTCATGTCGTTGGCTTTAGCCGGCGCGACTCTGGGATTTTTAAAATATAACTTTAACCCGGCCTCTATTTTTCTGGGAGAGGGCGGGTCAACCTTAATCGGCTTTTTGCTGGCTGTTTTTAGTTTGCGGCTTAAGGTTTTTGAGTTGTGGGACATAGCTCTGGCATTAAACATTCCTCGCCTGCAATTTGTCTCATTTCTTATTCCACTGATAATATTGGGCATCCCAATTTTTGACACTTTTTTTGTCTTTGTTAACAGGTTTTTGCACCATATTAAAATGAGCACCCCGGGCAAAGACCATTCCCACCATCGCATTCACCTGATGGGCTTATCACAAAAAATGACCGTACTGACACTTTATGCCGTGCAAATCATCCTTGGGGCAGTGGCATTGACTATGGTCAATGCTGATTTTCAACAATTTTTATCTTTGCTGTTAATAATTAGCATTATGGTTTTTGGGGCCGTTAATTTTCTCCTGCGCGTCAGGGTCTACACATGAAAATCCTCATTGCCGGCGGCGCCGGTTACATAGGGTCGAAATTAGTTCCCGCTTTAATAGCTGATGGTTACGAAGTAGATGTTTTTGACCTGCTCTGGTTCGGCAATTATTTGCCTAAATCAGTTAAAGTGGTTAAAAAAGATTTGTTTGAATGTCATGAAAACGATTTTAAAGGGTATGATCAAGTGATTTTCCTGGCGGGTCTCTCCAATGATCCCATGGCTGAGTACAGCCCGGCTAAAAACTTTATCGATAACGGAGCTTTGCCTTCATTTCTCGCGTATCGGGCTAAGAATGCCGGGGTAAAACGCTTTATTTATGCTTCTTCCTGTTCCGTGTATGGCCACGCCCCGGACCACTTTTATACAGAAACAGATCCGGCAACCTGTAATTATCCTTACGGCATTTCCAAATTGCAGGGAGAAAAAGGGGCGCTGCAGATGATCCGGGATGATTTCTCGGTGATTGCCTTAAGGCAGGGGACAGTTTGCGGCCATAGCCCCAGGATGCGGATGGATTTGATCGTCAATACCATGTTTAAAACAGCTATTACCGAAGGGAAGATCACAGTAAACAACGCGGCTATTTGGAGGCCGATATACGATATTCGCGATTGTGTTGAAGCATATCTGCGAGCCATTCAGGCCGATGAGTCGGTCAGCGGGGTCTTTAACGTATGTTCCGGCAATTTTACGGTTGGCGCGGTGGCCGACATGGTTAAGGAAGAAGTTGAAAAACTTTCAGGCAATAAGATAAATTTGGAGATAAAAAACATTGCCGATTTTAGAAATTATAAGGTTGCCATCGAAAAGGCCAAAGCCGAGCTCGGCTTTCAACCACAATATTCGATCAATGATACGGTCGGGGAGCTTTACAGCCACCGGGCAGAGTACGGCAATTACGATAAAGACGAATTCTATAATATCCGCGTCTTTAAACGTCTGGAGACTGATTCGTCAAGATAATTTTCGCCAATTATGATACAATCTTGTTATTATGCGGTTTTTAAATTTATTGAAGCAACCGGAAATAATTAATATTGAATTTGTCGAAAAGCGCAAGAGAGAGCTTGTGAGATTTTGCCAGGAACACGATCTGGCCTTGCTTTATGTGTATGGTTCACTGGCCAGAAACAGGATGAACAAACTTTCAGATGTTGATGTTGCTTTTCTGAAGCTTGCGGATAAATTGGATCTCAATGAGTATTTGGTCATACTGGAAGGATTGCAGAAAATATTTGAGCGCGAAGATATCGATTTAACGGATCTGCATGGAGCGCCGCCGGTCCTTAAATCGCGAATTTTAAAGCATGGAAAATTAATTTTTTCAGCTAATGAAAAATGCCTTGCGCGGTTCAGGTATAAAACAATAATTGATTATTTGTATTCCTCCCACTTGAGAAAAACATTTCGATATTATATGGGAAAAGCATTGGAGGTAAATTAAATGCCCATTGATAAAGAAATTCTTTACGCGCGCATAGAAAGGATCCGGGCCAACCTGGTGACTTTAAAAACTATCAAAATGTCGCGGCTAAAGAGGGTTATTCGATAAGGACTTTGTCGCCAAATTATCCGCTATGACTGGATTAAGGAATAAGTTGGTCCATGTTTATATGGAGGTTAATCCTGAAAAGATCTACTCGTTCCTAAACGCTGATCTGGGTGATTTTGAAAAGTATATTCGGATTGTATTGAAGTATATTGAAGCTGATTCCTGACCCTGGACCGTACACAGACCGCCTCGGATTAACTTGCCCTGATAAGCCTGGGGTTGTATAATCATTACTGTAATGAAAGACAAAATAATCACTGCCTTTATCAATAAAATTAGCGCTTTTAAAGATAAATTGCTGGCCATATATCTCTTTGGGTCCCGGGCTCGCGGTGACGAAAAACCATATTCAGATTATGACTTGCTTATGGTCATGAAAAAAAGAGATGAAGCCGTAGTCGATAAATTATATGACGCAGTGGTCGATGTGCTTCTGGAAACAGGGAAAGTTATCTCGTTGAAGATATTTAAAGAAAAGGACTTTAAACGGCTTTCGGCCATACCAACCCCTTTCATGTCCAGGGTGCTAAAGGAGGGAGTAAAACTTGGATAAAGAAACGAGCAGTTTAATTAAAGGCTATATTGAGAAAGCCAAAGACAAATTAAAAATAGCTGCTTCTCTATTGGATGACGGAGCCTACGATGATGCTGTCTCCCGAGCTTATTATGCCGCCTTCCATGCCACCTCAGCAGTTCTGCTGACAGAAGGATTATCGACTGACACCCACAGGGGATTAATCAATCTCTTTGGCCTGCATTTTATAAAAACCAACAAAATTGGGAAAAAATATGGAAGATACCTTTCCAATTTAAAAGATGATAGAGAAACAGGAGACTATGAGGTTTTTTCCACAATTGATGAAACAGTTGCCAAAAAAGCAATAGTTGAAGCAAAAGAGTTTGTCAGCGCCATCGAAAGATACCTATCCCAACAATAGTCTCCAAGCTCTTGCCCTGAATCGTTATGGAATCACTTGCTTTTTCGCCGCTTTTATGCCAAAATTATAGCATGACAATTTTAACCATCCCTATCACTTTTGACAAAAGTCATTTAATAACCATTGGAGAAAAGCTCTACAGTGAAAGCATTGAGCTTATTCGCGAGCTGGTTAACAACGCCTATGATGCCGATGCAACTAGTGTCAGGGTAACAATCGCCGAAGACGAAATCATTGTTCAGGATAATGGCAGCGGCATGGATGAACAGGGACTGCGCCAATATTTTAATATCGGCTCAACCGAAAAGCGCCAGCATAATCGCTCCCCAAAATTCAACCGGATTCGTATTGGTGAATTTGGTATTGGCAAATTCGCCACCTTGGCTGCCTGCGGTCGCTTTGAAGTTACCAGCCGCAAGGATAATTTTGCCGCGACCGTTACCTTTGATAAAGAAGAATGGGAACAGAGCAATAACCACTGGCACTTGCCAATGCGTCTGGAAGCTCCGGAAATCCTTAAAACAAACGGTACTACAGTCAAGCTGAACAAGCTTTATAAGAAGTTCAAGCTTGATGATGTTGAACGCCGCATTCTCGAAGGTGTGCCGATTAAAGCCGAGCACTTCGAAGTTTATCTCAATAATAAAAAAATAAGCGCCCGTTTCCTGGCCGGGCAGCGCATCCCGGTTTTTGAAGGTTCTGAATACGGCATTATCAGCGGGGAGCTCATTTTGGTTTCCAACACCAATTTTATAGTTGGGGGGCCGGGAATAGAGATTAAGGTTAAGGGGGTAACTATCAAAAGAGATCTGTTTGGCATGGAAATTAATTTCCCACAACTAAACCTTTTGACTGGCGAAATCCATGCCGATTTTCTGCCCATTACTTCCGACCGTACCGGTTTCATAAAAGATAGTCCCGGATACCATGAATTCAACAAAGTAATGCGTGGGGTTTTGCAGCGGGTGCTACATGATATTAAATATTGGCAAAAGCAAAAGGAAAAGAAAAAAAACAGGCGCATTGTTAATGCCACTGTTGATAAAGTTTTAAACGCCTTGAAAAAGAACCCTGAATTGGCTTCGTTAATTGGCTTACCTGTTAGCCCTGAAGAAGAAAAACAAAAAACAGAAGGAGAGATTCTACCTAAAAAACCACGCGTTAAAAGAACTCCGGCCCAAAAACGTATGGTCTCGAAGATTTTGGGTCCTTCGGCAGTTGTGGCCAGGCTAAAAATAGGGAAAAAAGGCATCAGCTGCCAGCTCGACCACTTCGGCCAGGACTCTCCTGAAAGCTACACGGAAAGCAACATTATATATATCAATCTCGATCATCCGCTTTATGTCAGGGAAGCTAAAAACAGGGAAAGGTTGATTGTTAACGTAGCGCGGCTGTTGACTCAGGAATTAACGCTTCTGAAGAACCCCAAAAACGCCCGCCAGGCTTTTGACACTCAGAGCAAACTGCTGAAAGACACTTTAATTGATACCACCCCTTGACAACCATACAACCCCTATGCTATTATTAGCACTCGCTTAGGTAGAGTGCTAATAAAGAAATGACAAGGAGGTGAAAGCATGGTAAAAGAGAATTTGACCCCGGGAAGAGGCAAGATACTGGTTAAACCTGCCCCTGAAGAAATGAAAACAAAGTCCGGCATCGTTCTGCCGGATTCGGCAAAAGAAAAGCCGCAGGAGGGCACTGTTATTGCGGTTGGCATCGAAGAGATCACCAGCAACGGCCAGAAGATTCCCCTGCAATGCAAGGTGGGAGATAAGGTGATCTACAAAAAATATGGGGGAGACGAAGTTAAGATCGACAACGAAGAATATATGTTGTTGTCGGATGGCGATATTCTGGCTTTTAGAAGATAAATTATAAATTAGGAGGTGACACCAAATGGCTCATAAAGAGATTATATTTAACGAAGACGCCTGGAGA
>METP01000055.1 GCA_001771365.1 candidate division WOR-1 bacterium RIFCSPLOWO2_02_FULL_46_20
AATCCCTGTGGGAATATCGGCTTGCAGATCTATTGGTTTTGGAAGAATAGCAATTGGTGGAGCTGCCATATTAAAATCAAGGGCTCTTTCAAAATCAGCAACTTGTTGGGTAAGAGTAGCAATTTCATCTTGGATTTCGGCAATATCATCTCTTAATTCTTTATAACTTTGGTGTCTCCTGGCTTTTACCGAAGTTGTCATCTTATCTACCAACTGTTGCACAGAATCAGTAACGCCGCTGATCTCCAATTGACCCGACTTTGCTTTGGCCTGCAAGACAGGCAATGTGTTGTCCCATCCACCTATCCCACGAAAAGGAATATTGCCAGTGAGCATTTCATAAAAAACAATGCCCAAAGAATAAATGTCAGCTCGGCAGTCAACATCCAACCCCGTTATTTGTTCCGGGGCCGCATACGCAAGTGTTCCATTAGGACCTGAGCGTTGAGATAGCCCCCAGTCAATTATTTTTGGGAGGCCAAATTCGTTGATCATAATATTGTCGGATTTGATATCTCTGTGCATAATCCCTTGATCGGCTGCGGCTTCTAGTCCATGACTTATTTGAGTAATGATATCCAGGGCCTGTGTCAGTGGAATGCTCCCTCTATCCGAGCTGCTTATTCTATCAAACAGACTAATACCCCCAACATATTCCATGGCCACATAGGCAAAGTCTTCTGCTTCTCCCCAGCCGTACGATCTCACTATAAAAGGATTATTTATGTTTGCAAGAGCATCTAAAACCTTACCTTCCTTGCATAGAATGAATCTTTCTAAACCATCCGCAGCTATTTTTAAAGCAATTGGCTTACCTGTTAGCGTATCTTTGCCTGTATATACTTGGCCGCAGCCTCCAGCTCCAAGTGGTTTGCGTACTTGAAAGCGACCACCAATAATTTGTTCGTTGTGTAAAGGAGAGGGGGTGGGATAACCGCGTTGTGGTGTGTTCAGTCGTGTTGGAGAAGAAGTTGCACGTGGGCTCACTCTAGAAGGCCGAACTCTTATTGGTTGTCTTGGTCCTGTTAAAGCCATGGTAATCTTGTTACTCATATATATATATCGCCACTTTTTGGCAAAAATTTCGTTTTATTTACATTTTTCATATGCTATAATCAGAAAAATGAGAAATCTTCCGGATACGGCAAAAACTAATAAGCAAACACATCTGGAAATCGGTGGTTGCGATATGGTTAGCCTGGCCAAGGAGTTTGGTACGCCGCTCTATGTTTTAGATGAAGCAACCATCAGAAACCGCTGCCAAAATTACCTTAAGGCTTTTAAAAAATACCATGAAAACACCGAAGTAATTTATGCCTGCAAGGCTTTGTGCGCGACCGGGGTTTTAAAGGTGGTGACTGCCGAAGGCCTGGGGCTTGATGTTGCTTCCGGCGGAGAAATTTATACGGCTTTAAGGGCTAAATGCAACGCTAAAAAATTATATTTTCACGGTAATAACAAATCCAATGCGGAATTAAAAATGGCGCTTGAGGCCGGCGTAGGCCGCCTGGTGGTGGATACTTACCAGGAACTGGAAAATATTGATGAAGTGGCCGGCAAAATAAAAAAAACAGCCAGTGTTATTGTTCGAATTAATCCCGGGATAGAGGCCCATACCCACGAATATATTAAAACCGGCACCACCGCTTCCAAGTTCGGCGTGCCGCAAAATGAAATCGAAGCAGTAGTCAAAGCGGCTAAAGACAAGAAAAATATCAATTTGGCCGGTTTGCACGCGCATATTGGCTCGCAAATCCTTGACGTGAAACCGTTTGTTGATGAAGTAAAATTACTGCTCAAGCTGTCAAAAAAATATAACACTAATGAGGTTTGTATCGGTGGCGGCTTTGGCGTGCCTTACCTGACCTCTGATGAATTGCCAGCGATCGAAGATCTTGCCAGGGCAATTACCGGGGTTTTGAAAAATGATCGAGAGATTAAATTAGTGCTCGAACCTGGCCGCTCCATTATCAGTACGGCCGGCGTAACTTTGTATTCTATTGGAGTGATCAAAGATATCCCGGGGATCAGAAAATATATTTTTGTAGACGGCGGTATGGCCGATAATCCCAGGCCGATTCTCTATCAGGCCCGCTATGATGCAAAACTGGCGAATAAGCCGGATAAAGCCGCGGCAGAAAAAGTAACCGTGGCTGGCAGGTTCTGCGAGTCGGGCGATGTGCTGATTAAAGATATTAAATTACCCAAAGTTGCGGTTGGTGATATTCTAGCTGTTATGTGCACCGGCGCTTACAATTATTCCATGGCCTCCAATTATAACAGAGTAGGCCGGCCGGCCATGATCCTGGTTAACAAAGGCAGCGCAACTTTAATTGTTAAGCGCGAAACCTATGATGACCTGATTAGAAATGATGTGATATTGTGATGTTGAAGGGAGGGAAAGATGGCTTTGCCGTTTGATATCCGCTGGATAGATTTTATCGACATCGCTATAGTCACGGTTCTTTTTTATTATATTTTACTTTGGCTGCGGGGGACCCGTGCTGTCGCCTTAATCAGGGGGCTAATTGTTATTCTGCTCATTTATCTTGTCGGCCGCATTGTGGGCCTTTACACGATTAATTGGCTATTTGAAAAATTTATCGCCGTGATTGCCGTAATGTTGGTGGTCCTCTTTCAACCGGAACTGCGGCGCACCCTGGAACGTTTTGGCCGGGGTAAAGTTTTGGGACAATTAGGCTTTGCGCCAACGCCACATGGCAGTTTTTATGTCAGGAATATTGTGCGGGCGGTTGAGCAGCTGTCAGAATCTAAAATGGGCGCCTTGATTGTCTTAGAGAGAATCTCAGGCCTGACTGAATATCTCGAATCCGGCGTGCGCTTGGATGCCATGCTTTCGGCCGAGCTGTTACTCTCTATCTTTAACCCCAAAGCGCCTTTGCATGATGGGGCGGTGGTGATACAGGGAGATAGAATCGTGGCATCCAGTTGTTTACTGCCGTTGTCTGATAATCGGCTTTTGGATAAGAGGTTGGGCACGCGTCACCGCGCGGCGGTGGGTATTTCGGAGCTCTCGGATGCTTTGGCTGTTGTGGTTTCAGAAAAAACCGGCATTATCTCTTTTGCCGAAAACGGTTATCTGACCCGCTATCTGACCAAAGACCAGCTTGAGGAGCGGCTTTTTAATCTCTACAAAGTTGAAAAAGTAAAAGTCGATCACTTTCCGTTCAAAACCTGGAAGATATGGAAAAAATAACTACCGGCAAAATCCGAAATCTTAAATCAGAAATCCGAAAAATCTCCATGTTAACCGCCTATGACTATTCCATCGCCAGGATCTTGGATGAAACCGCGGTAGATATTATTTTAGTTGGTGATTCGTTGGGCAATGTTATTTTGGGGCACGAAAATACTCGTTCGGTAACTATAGAGGAGATGAGCCATCATACCAGGGCGGTGGCTCGGGGTGCGCCAAGGGCTTTAGTTGTGACGGATATGCCGTTTGGCTCAATGAGGGATGCTGTTTTATCTGCCAACAGGCTGGTTGAGAGTGGAGCCGCGGCCGTAAAAGTTGAGGGTGCGGAGATTGAGGGGATCAGAGCGATCAGGGGAGCCGGGATGGAGGTTATGGGCCACCTGGGGTGTTTGCCTCAGAGTGCTAGCGTATACAAGGTGGTTCGTTCGGATAAATTAATTGACGAGGCGAAGCAATTAGAAGCAGCCGGGGTTTTTGCCATAGTTTTAGAATTAGTAGATTCCGAAGTTGCCAAACAAATAACCGCGGCGATTACAATTCCAACTATTGGCATTGGTTCAGGACCACATTGTGATGGGCAGGTTTTGGTTACTTATGATATGTTAGGTTTGTATCCTGATGCTCCAAAACATGCGAAGAAGTATGTTGATTTGGCTGTAGAGATCAAAAGGGCCGTGGGGTCTTTTATTAAAGAGTTATAAGTTAGCTGTTATCGGTTAGCAGGCGCCCGTAGCTCAGCTGGATAGAGCATCAGTTTCCTAAACTGGGGGTCGTGAGTTCAAATCTCGCCGGGCGCATTTATAATTATGAATATAATACTAATCGGATTTATGGGGTCGGGAAAATCAGCTGTTGGTCAAAAACTGGCCAAAGAGCTCACTTTGGATTATCTGGACACGGATCAATTGATCGAAAAGACTGAAAAAATGTCTATCAACGAGATCTTTACCAGGAAAGGCGAGTCGTCCTTCCGTGATCTGGAAACTAATGTGATAAAGACCCTGCGGGATTATGATAATTTTGTGATTTCGACCGGGGGGGGGATGGTTTTACGTCCGGAAAATGTTAAAATGTTAAAAGAGATTGGCTTGTTGGTCTTGCTCTGGGCGGAGCCGGAGGTTATTTACCAGAGGGTAAAAAGTGAGACCCGGCGGCCGTTATTAAAAGTGGCGGATCCGTTAGCCGAGATAAATAAGATTTTGGGCCAGCGGGGACCGATTTATAGCCAGGTGGCTGACCACAAAGTAGATACGTCCAAGTTAAGCGTTGAAGCGATTGTAGCTGAGGTGAAAGAATGGCTAGAATCAAAGTAGAGTTACCTGCCTCGCCGGCAGGCGGGAAAGAAAGAAGTTACGATATCCTGGTTGGCATCGATTCCCTGGCCGATTTGGGTGAAATAATTGAAAAATTAAGCTGGTGCCAGGATATTTTAATTATCACCGATCCGCAGGTCAACAATTTGTATGGAGACAAACTGCGCTGTGGTTTAAAGAATATTAAAAATTCAACCATTGAAGTTCCGCGCGGGGAACGCTATAAAAACCTTCAGACAGCCTCAAAATTATATGATGCGCTGGCTAAAAATTCCGCGCATCGGGATTCCATGATTATCGCTTTGGGCGGCGGGGTAATTGGCGACCTGGCCGGATTTGCCGCCGCCACTTATATGCGGGGCATAAGATACGTTCAGGTGCCGACCACTTTATTGGCGCAAGTCGATGCCGCGATTGGCGGGAAAACCGGGGTCAACCATCCTAAATGCAAAAATCTAATTGGTTCTTTTTATCAACCAGGCTTGGTTTTTATTGATGTGAAAACGTTGACAACGCTGCCGGCGCGAGAGCTGCGCACCGGGTTGGCCGAAGTAGTTAAGTATGGAGTAATCGAGGACGCGGATTTCTTTAAATTTTTAGAAGCTAACTCGCATCATCTTAACACCAAGGCTTTTGAAGCGCCGGATACTTTGCGGGCCGCTTTAAAAGTCTGGGAAATAATCGTCGCGGAATCAGCCAAAATTAAAGCGAAGATTGTAGCCAGGGATGAAACAGAGCAGGGCCTGCGCATGATCCTCAACTTTGGTCATACCATCGGGCACGCGATTGAGACTTTAACTAAATATTACGCCTATAACCATGGCGAAGCGGTAGCCATTGGCATGGTTGCTGCCGCCAAAATCGCCAGGCATTTGGACTTGCTGGACAAAGAATCGGTGCAAAGAATTGTTAATTTATTAGATAAAGTAGGTTTAGCCACGCAAGCGGGCGGGCTTTCTGCCAGGAAAGTAGTGCAGGCTCTGGGTATTGACAAAAAAGTAATTAAAGGCAAGCTGCGATTTGTGGTGCCGGAAAAAATCGGTAAAGTCGTTATTAAGGATAATATTCCGACCAGGATAATTACCCAGGCTTTGTTGGAGACAGGCTGCAAATGAAAAGTATCGAAGAACAATTAGCCGTCATAAGGCGCGGCCTGGTTGAAGTTATTCCCGAAACGGAGTTGGTTAAAAAACTGCAAATGGGGAAACCGCTCACTGTCAAGTGGGGGGCGGATCCTTCGGCCCCGGATATTCACCTGGGGCATACAGTGATTTTAAATAAGCTGAAGCAGCTGCAAGATCTGGGGCATAAAGTGATTTTTCTGATTGGGGACTTTACCGCCATGATTGGAGATCCAACCGGTAAATCTGAAACCAGGAAAGTTCTGTCAAAACAAGAAGTAAAAAAGAATGCCCAAACATACCAGGAACAGGCCTTTAAGATCTTGGACAAGAGAAAGACCAAAGTGGTTTATAACAGCCAATGGCTATCAAAATTTTCGGCCGAAGACATGATCCGGCTGGCCGGGAAGCATACTGTGGCGCGCATGCTGGAGCGCGATGATTTTTCCAAACGCTATAAGGGCGAACAGCCAATTTCAATCCATGAATTTCTTTATCCTTTAATTCAGGGGCAAGATTCTGTCGAGTTGCGGGCAGATATTGAAGTTGGGGGAACAGATCAAAAATTTAATATGCTGGTTGGACGCGAGCTGCAAAGAGCGCTTAATCAAGAGCCCCAGGTGATATTAACTATGCCGTTGCTGGAAGGAACCGATGGTGTGCAGAAGATGAGTAAATCTCTGGATAATTATATCGGGATAACAGAACCGCCGGCTGAGATCTACGGTAAAACCATGTCTATTTCGGATGAGCTGATGTCTCGTTACTATGAGCTGTTAACCGATTATGCCCTGGCCGAGATAAAGATTATGCATCCCAAAGAGGCCAAGAAAAGGTTGGCCAGGTATTTGGTAACAAAGTTCTATGATGAAAAGAAGGCGGTCGCGGCCGAGCGGGGCTTTGAATCTGTTTTTAAGGAAGGCAATGTGCCTGCCGCAATTGAATCGAAAAAACTTAACAGAGAAAGCTTCACCGCCGTTGAATTGTTGGCCGAATCCGGGTTGGCCGACTCCAAGGCGGACGCGCGCAGAGTAATTAATCAAGGTGGTTTTAAGGTTGACGGCCAGGTTGTGACCGATGAGAATGCCATAATAAATATCGCGCGGGAAAAACTATTGCAAAAGGGCAAGCGGGCTTTTATTAAAGTTAAAAAATGATGAAGATTGCAATCATTGGCGCCGATGGACAGCTTGGGACAGACCTCTCCAAGGTGATTGCCAAAGACGAGCAGATCCCCCTCACTATAAACGATATTGATATTACCAATAAGGAAAAAACTTTTGCAGTCCTCAAAAAACATGCTCCGGATGTTGTAATTAACACATCCGCTTATCATCAAGTTGATAAATGTGAAGAAGAACTGCAACCGGCTTTTGCTGTCAACACCTTTGGGGTAAAGTATCTGGCCCGGGCCTGCCGAGAAATTGGCTCAACGCTGGTTCATATTTCAACGGACTATGTCTTTGATGGCGGAAAAGACAGGCCATATCTTGAAACCGATATGCCCAACCCCCAATCTGTCTACGCGATTTCAAAGTTGGCCGGAGAACAGTGTGTAAAATATGTTTTGGATAAATATTTTATTGTTAGATCAAGCGGTTTGTATGGTGAGGCGGGGTGTTTGGGTAAGGGAGGAGGCAATTTTGTCGAAGGGATGTTGAAACGGGCTACCTCTCAGTCTGAAATTAAGGTGGTCACCGATGAAGTGCTGGCCCCGACCTATACTTTAGACCTGGCCAATAAAATATACGAATTAATTAGAACCAGGCATTATGGTTTGTATCATATTGTTAATCATGGCCAATGTTCCTGGCATGAGTTTGCCGTCAAGATATTTGAGTTGCTGGGCCGTCATATAACTATTCATAAAATAACCGCAAAAGAATTCATTACAATCGCCAGGCGGCCAAAATATTCCGTGTTAAAAAATGAAGGGTTGGCCAGGCTCAAAATGGATAATTTGCGCTCCTGGCAGGACGCGCTGAAGGCTTACCTTGTCGAAAAAGGTTATCTGCGTTAATGAAAATTGCTATTGTTCACGATTTCCTCAACCAGTTCGGCGGAGCCGAAAGGGTAATCTCGGCTCTCAATGAAATCTATCCCGAAGCGCCTATCTTTACCTCGATCTATGACGCGGCCGCGCTGCCGGCCAATTTTCAAAAAATGGATATTCGGGTGTCCTTTATGCAAAAGCTTCCTTTTGTTTTTAAATTATTCAAATGGTATCTGTTTTTGTATCCCTTAGCTTTTGAGGCTTTTGATCTGAGTGAATATGATGTGATTTTATCTTCGAGCTCGGCCTTTGCCAAAGGGGTGAGAAAAAGAGATGACCAACTCCATGTTTGTTATTGCCACACCCCGATGCGCTTTGTCTGGCGTTATGATGATTATGTAAAAAAAGAATCAATCCCGGCTTACCTCAAGAATATTTTGCCTTATTTTCTTGAGCCGATGAAAAAATGGGATGTCGACAATACCAACCGGATTGATTATTTTATCGCCAATTCCAGAACTGTGGCTGAGCGGATACAAGAGACATATCGACGTGAATCTGTTATAATTAATCCGCCGGTTGATTGTGGGTTATTCAGGCCATCGGAATTAAATTACGATTATTTTCTGGTTGTTTCGCGCTTAAATGCCTATAAGCGCGTGGATATTGTTATAGAGACGTTTAATAAGCTTGACTTGCCGCTGAAAATAATTGGTGATGGGCCGGAAAGCGTAAAATTGAAGCGACTGGCAGGCCCAAATGTGGAGTTTTTGGGCCGCTTAGCGGATGAGCAGGTAGCCCGGCATATGGCAGGGTGTCAAGCTCTGGTCTTTCCTGGAGAAGAAGATTTTGGGATTGTTCCCCTGGAAGTAATGTCAGCCGGCCGCCCGGTGATTGCTTATAAAGCTGGCGGAGCCACAGAAACAGTGATTGACGGTTTAACCGGTGTTTTCTTTACCAAACAGGATGTTTGTCGATTGGATCAGGCAATTAAACGGTTTCAGTTTGAAAGTTTTGATAAAAGAAAGATTCGCCAACATGCCCAGGAGTTTGATAAAGAGATATTTAAGAGTAATATGAGAAGTTTTATTGAGACCAGGCTAAGGGAGTTTAAGTAATGAAAAAAGCCTTAATTACCGGGATAACCGGGCAGGATGGCGCGTATCTGTCTGAATTTCTTTTGGGTAAAGGGTATGAGGTTCACGGAGTAGTCCGCAGGGTGGCTTTGGAAGATTCTGAACACCGGCTTTGGCGTATCCGGCACATTTTGGATAAGGTGATTTTACACCCGGCTTCCCTGGAAAGTTATGCCAGCATATTCAACGTTGTGGAAAAGGTAATGCCGGATGAATGCTATCACCTGGCCGCGCAAAGTTATGTCGACTATTCTTTTGGGGATGAATTCTCCACTTTCAATACTAATATTAATGGTACCATGTATGTGATTTCCGCCATCAAAGAAAAAGTCCCGAACTGTAAGTTTTATTTTGCGGCTTCCAGCGAAATGTTTGGGTTGGCAGCGCAATCTCCTCAAAATGAAAAAACCCAATTTCATCCCCGCTCTCCTTATGGGATATCAAAAGTAGCTGGGTTTCATATAACCCAGAATTATCGTGAGGCTTATAATATTTTTGCCTGTAACGGTATTTTGTTTAACCACGAATCTCCTCGTCGTGGGTTTGAGTTTGTTACCAGAAAAATAACCAACGCTGTAGCGAGGATCAAGTTGGGATTATCGCGCGAGTTGAAGCTTGGTAATTTGGAGGCCAAAAGAGATTGGGGATTTTCTGGGGATTATGTGGAAGCAATGTGGCTTATGCTTCAGCAGGCTAAACCGGAAGATTATGTGATTGCGACAGGTGAGGCCCATTCAGTAAAGGACTTTGCAAAATTGGCCTTTAGTTTTGTTGGCCTTAACTGGGAAGATTATGTGGTTGTTGATGAAACCTTCTATCGGCCGGCTGAAGTAACTTGTCTGCAAGGAGATTATTCTAAAGCCAAAAAAGAGCTGGGCTGGCGGCCCAGGGTAAAATTTAAAGACCTGGTTGAAATGATGGTTAGCGCCGACCTGGAAAGGGTTAAGAAAATGAAATGAAAAAAATTAACTGGCAAAGTTCGCAGGCGTTCAATTTTATTATAGAGATAATGGTCTTAATTGTCGTCTTCATTATGCCAACTATTTTTGACCGGCGGCTGGGGATAGTCTTCTCCGGCACCAAGACCAGCTGGATGCGCGTGTTCGGCTTAATTATCCTGGGGCTGTGGTTGATAAAGTTAATTATATTTCGCAAACATCGTTTTGTCAGGTCTGCCTTAGACTGGCCGGTAGTCTCATTTCTGCTCTGCACTACGATCGCCTCAATAACCTCGGTACATGTATATACCAGCCTGGCCGGTTTTTATGGCCGCTACGAAGGCTTGACCAGCTGGTATCTTTTTGGTCTTTTCTTTTTTGTTGTAATTAATTACATCGGGAGTTTTGAGCAGCTCAAGAGAATAATTATAACGGTGGTTTCCGCGGCGACGATAATGTCAATTTATTCTATTTTACAAAGGCATAACCTGGATCCCTATATGTGGGGTGGAGTGCTTACCTGGCAGAGAGTTATTGGCACTATTGGCCAGCCAAACTTTTTAGCCGCGTACATGCTAATGGCTTTCTTTTTGATTTTATCCATGTTCTTGATGGATAATAAGGCCATCGATCCAAAGGTTCCCTGGTATGAGCATCTTTATCCTGTTGCCTATTTTGTGCTTGGCCAGGTTCTCTTCCTGGTTATGATTTACACCCTTGAAGCGTATAATGTTTTTCTCTGGTATTTTTATTTTTTATTGTCTTTTCTGGCCGCGGTCTTGTTTGCTTTTTCCTATGAAAAGCTTCATCCGCTGGTTTTGAAAGTAATCTTAGGTATAAGTTTGCTGCTCATCTATGTCTGTATTTTATACACGCAA
This sequence comes from candidate division WOR-1 bacterium RIFCSPLOWO2_02_FULL_46_20, assembly GCA_001771365.1. Lineage (GTDB taxonomy): Bacteria > Margulisbacteria > WOR-1 > O2-12-FULL-45-9 > O2-12-FULL-45-9 > O2-12-FULL-45-9-A. The sequence continues at coordinate 10,597 of METP01000055.1, forward strand.
AGTCGCGGCGGCTACATGGGCTTGTTTGTCGGCATGGTGCTTTTTGCTCTGGTGGCCGGGCGAAAATGGTTGTTTACTAATTGGAAAAGGATATCAGCCTTGGGTTTTATGATCGTGTTTATCTCAGGTCTAACCATGCTGCGGCCGGAATATTCGCCTTTTGCCCGCTTTTCATCAGAGATTACAACCGAAAAAGAAGAGACCAAAGATAGCGAACAAAGGAAGCTGGAGCTTAAGGGAGCGGCTGGCTCCCGCGGCGAAACCTGGAAAAGCGCTTTTCGCATTATTGCCGATTATCCGTTTTTTGGGGTAGGGCCCGAAGTTCTCAAGATGGTTTTCCCTAGATATGAAACCGAGCTTTTTAGATTTAAAGAAGCTTTTCATGTTAAACAGGATCGTTGCCACAATGAAACGTTTGATGTCGCTGTTACCAAAGGTTTGATCGCTTTTGTTGTTTATTTGTGGCTGTTATTTATCTTTTTTAAGGTTGGCTGGCAAAAATCAAAACAACTGGTCAATGGCAAGAAGATAATGCTGGCCGGTTTGTTGGCGGCGGCTTTATCGTATTTAATCCAAAACCAGTTTAGTTTTGGCGTGGTGGCGATTACCTCCTTGTTTTGGATTATTTGGGCCATGGTCATGGTTATTGGTAATGACGAGGCAAAAGAGAAGGAGCTCCCGGAGAAAGATTTTTCATGGTTGGAGATCCCCTGGCTATCTATGGCCGCTGTCTTGTGTGTGGTGGCGAGCCTGATCTATATTTCCTTTGACTCGTTTCGGGGAGACATCTGGTTTAAGTTGGGTAAAACCGAGGTTGAAATGGGCCGTATGGAAGACGCGGTTAGGGATCTGGAAACATCGTTGCGTATTTTTCCTTTTGAAGGAGGGACTGTGTCGCATCTGTCTATTGCCTATCTTAACCTATCGCGAATGACAAATGAACAGCGGCAATATTTAGATAAAGCCGTTAAAACTTTGGAGTATGGCACGCGAATCGACCCGTATAACGCGGATAATTTTAATATGTTGTCAAAAATATATTTATTGTTTTCAGATTGGGGTAATCCCGGCGCTTTGGCCCAGGCCAAACAATATGCCGAGATTGCCAGGAAGATCGATCCTTACTACGCGGAAGTTTACCAGGCTTTGGGCTGGATCGCCAATAAAGAAGATAAACCGGGTGAAGCGGCCCAATATTTTGAAAAAGCTTTTATCATTAATCCGACTTTATCGGAGCCGATGAATGACCTGGAAAAGTTGTATCGCAGGACCGGCCAACAGGCGGAAATATTAAAAGTTTTTGAGCGCGCGCTGGATCGCTACAGTGACAACCTGCTTATTATGGAGAGGGTGGCCAGGCTTTACCTCGAACGTAATATGACAGATAAGGCGGTAGTCATAGGGACCAGGATGATTCCGCTTGATCCGAAAAACTTTAACGGTTACATTGTCCGAGCGATGGCATATATGCAAAAAGGTGATTATGCCGCGGCTTTTTCTGATCTGCAAGGTGTAACCTTTAAAGACCCAAAAAATGCCGAAGCGCATGCTCAGCTGGCCAGAGTGTATCTTTATCAAGGCAACAAACAAAAAGCCAAAAGTGAATTGGAGCAGGTGCTGATGCTGGATCAAAACAACGATTTTGCCAAAAAGGCCTTAGAGCAGCTGAAATAATCTATGTTTAAGATTATCGTAGACGCGGGATTAATAGTGGTTTCGTTCATTCTGGCCTATTTTTTTAGGTTTAAGGTGCTTGTGTTTATTACCCCAGGTTCCGCCCCGATTTTTCAGCAATATTTAAATGTGCTGATCTTTATAATCCTGGTCTGGCTGACTATTTTTAATTTTATCGGCCTCTACAATCGAAAAAAATTTACTTCGCTGATTGACGAGCTGGCCATTCTATTCGGCGGGGTAATACTTTCCGCTCTGGTTTTGCTGGGATTTCTTTTCCTCAATCGGGAGTTTTGGTTTTCGCGTTTAGTTGTTTTTAATGCCTGGTGGATTGCTCTGCTGTTTCTGGGCGGGTTTCGTATCGTCTTGTTTATTATCAAGAGTCTGCTGCGGCTCTATGGCTGGGGTATCAAAAATACGCTTATTTTAGGCGCCGGAGAGATGGGCCAGCTATTGGCGCGCAAGATTACACAGGGGAAGACTCTTGGCGCCAGGGTGGTCGGGTTTTTAGATGACGATCCGTCTAAGTCAGGGCAGGCTTATCATGGTTGTTTGGTGTTTGGTGATGTATCTAAAATTAAAGAAATTATCCGAGCGGAGAAAGTTGAAGAGATTATTATTGCCAGCACCAAATTCTCCGCTCAAAAAGTGTTGGATATTGTGACGGAGTGTGAAAGATACGGGGTTGAATTCAAAATCGTGCCGGGGATTCTGGAATTAATTGCCAGTCGGGTGGATGTTGATGAGTTGGGGGGGATTCCTTTGTTAACTGTCTCTGAGATCCAATTAAGAGGGGTCAAAGCCCTGGTTAAAAGAAGCACCGATGTGGTTGCTTCTGCCGCGGGCATACTGATTTTAGCTCCGGTTTACGCGTTATTTGCAATCCTGGTTAAAGCAACCTCGGCTGGGCCGGTCTTCTTTTTTCAGGAAAGGATAGGGTTGGACGGCAAAAAGTTTTTTATGCTCAAGTTTCGCTCCATGGTTAAAGACGCGGAGAAGCTTTTTGCGCGGCTCGAAGCGCGATCTGAAACCGAAGGGCATCTTTTTAAGATTAAAAATGATCCCCGGATTACCCCTTTGGGGAAATTTATGAGGCGTTTTAGCATTGATGAGTTGCCCCAACTGATCAATGTTTTTATGGGACAGATGAGTTTGGTGGGGCCGCGGCCCCCCTTGCCCAGGGAAGTGGAGAAGTATAGCTCCTGGCATATGAAGCGGTTGAGGGTGCGGCCCGGGATTACCGGACCCTGGCAGGTTTCTGGCCGATCATTGTTACCCTTTGAAGAGATGGTTAGATTAGATATCTTTTATATTGAAAACTGGTCACTGTGGCTGGATGTGAAAATACTTATGAGAACTATACCTGTAGTTATTACCGGCAGCGGCGCTTATTGATTCTCCTTCGCTCTTTTAGCTTCGGAGGACCTATTGGTTGACAATAATTTTGCCTTTCTTCATCTCACTGTGTCCGCCGCTACTGGCGGAAAAAATAAAAGGATAAACACCGCTGCCGACTATTTGGCCAAAGGCGTCCGCGCCGCTCCAGGCGGTTACCCCGGAAGAGGCATTGGGGATTTGTTTTACCCAGATTTGGGTGCCGGTAATGTCAAAAATGCGTATCTTGATATCGGCTGGTTTGGCCAGAGAATAGGCAAAGACCATCCCTTCGCCTCGGGCGGAAAAAGCCCCGGGTAAACTCTGGCGAGGGGAAAAGGGGTTGGGTCCGTGAACGCATTCTTCAATTAATTTGGCAGCGGGGTCAAAATTGGCGGAGAGACTGAAAGTTGTTTCCGCTTTATTGCCTGCTTTGTCCACAACCTCGACCAATATTTGATTGCTGCCAGAAATGAGCTTTATTTCTTTAGAAAAATAATTAGCGGACAGGTTAAAGCTATTTACCAGATTTTTGTTAATATAAATATTGGCCGTAAGCGGAGAGCCGGAAAATACTTCGTAGGCAGTCCCTTCTATCAGGAGTCTATCTTCATTGGTTGTCAACCCATAATTACGTGATAAAGTTAGTTGGGGCGCTGTCGTGTCGACAATCAGAGATAAGGCTATCGGTTTTCCGACATTGCCGACCAGGTCCCTTGGAGTAACCTCGACTTCATAGCTTCCCTCCGGCAAGGGGGTGCCGGAAACAAAGATAATTGTTTCGCCCTCGAGACTTGTTATCCCCTCAACAGAAATGCCCGAGACTTGAATGGTTGTGCCCGAGGTATCCAGCCCTGTTCCCAGATCAACAAAAGGGATGGGGATTTGGGTTTCGGAATTTGTGAAACATGGGGTTTCTTTTGCCTGAGTGAGTTGTGGTGGAGATCCGTCTATGTTAATAGTAAAAACTGCCTGGCCTCGATTCCCGGATATATCGGTAATGGTTATTGTGCCTGTGTGTACGCCATCTGCCAGAATATCTGGTAGAGAAATAAAACCAGAGAGCGTACTTTCTTCACGATCAAAGGCCAGAGTGTTTGCCAGCAAATTGTTGTTAATAGTCAAGGAAGCTTCACAATCCTCAGCTATGTCTTCTTGAACATCGAGGACCCTGGCCTTGATAAAGATAATTGATTGAGGTTTGAACCAGTCTGTTGTTTGTGGTTGGACCACGGTGATTTCCGGGCTGGCGGGATTATAAGTTATTTCTTGAGTGGAAAGAGTTGTGTTGTCGGCCTCGTCCCTTAAAATTAAGGTAAATCGATTTTGACCCGGTTTTAAGGGGAGCTGGCATTCAAAACTGCCCACAGTTTCTAAACTGATCGATTTTTCTTTGATAGTTAGCCGGGCTGGCGATTCACTTGTCCTGCCCGTGAAAACAGCGTTTTGGCCAACCCGCTTTGCTTCCAGAGTGGTAAATCGCGGAGCGGTATTATCAAGAAGAAAGCCGGCGGTTTCATTAAGTTGGCTGGTGCTTAGGCCGTCGTAGGAATGTATTTTTATTTTATAAGCGCCCTCAGTAAGTTCTTTGGGCAGGAAGTAAGTGCTAATTTCCTGGCCGGCAGGCCCGCCGTGGCGGGCAGGCAAAACCAATTGTGTAAAATTCCGGGTGCCGATCCCGTCCAAGACCAACTCAATTTTACAAAAAATAGGGTCGGGGCTTGGCAGGGTATAGGAAATTTTCGCGCCGGCCGAATTTAAAACTGTATTCTTGACCGGAAAAATAATATTGGGCGGTTGAAGTGTCGCTTGTTCAATCTCTTGTATAACCAGGTGCTCGTTGTAGCCCAGGGCGGAAAGAGAGTTGTCCATCAAGCTGATATCAAATAAACCCTCATTAAAATAGAACCCTTTGGCGGTGCTGAAATTATTGCCCTGATCAAGAGAAACCGCGTAGTATGAATCAAGCCTGTCCGAATATTGATTTTGCCAAAAGACGACAAGCGGGGTGTCGGAATTGTTAAGAAATCTCATGCCCAAATTGCTTATTTCGTCCTGGCCGGAAAAAATAGCCTTTGGCTCCGGGCTTGCCAATTGAGTGAACATCACTTTGCTTGTGTCCAAATTGACGCTCTTGGCCAAGAAACAGAGCTGGGGGTTGCCGGACTCATCAATCAGCAGGTTGGGGGACGAGAGTACTTCGTTAGAGATGTTCAGAAAAGTAATTCCGCTAACTGTTCTTTCTTGATCTTCGCTTTTTACGAATGAAATGCCGTCGTTTTGTTCCCAGGCGATGCAAACTTTGTCATGGCTGAGCGCCAGAGAAGGATTAGCCGCTTCATTTGACACAAGTAATGGTTTGGAAAAAGTCAGCCCTTTGTCTTTTGAGGCAGTAAAGTATATATTATTGTCTTTCCCTGAAATATAGACCAGGAAAAATTTGTCGTTTTCGAAGCTAACATCGAAAGCCGTTACTTCTTGTGAAAAAGTGAACAAGGTTTGGGGTGTGGAGGTGATCGAGCGAGAGAATTTAACCTCTCGGGTACTTTGATCCGAGGTGAGCCAAAAGCGATAAACGTTCCCCCAGGGGTCAACCCCGAGTTTATCGGCAAAAGTTTGCCCTGCCCAACAGAGCAAGAGACACACAAATAACGTCAGTCTCTGAATAGACATATCTTGAGGCAATCTTAGCATGCTCTTTTGGGCTGGGCAAGTTAATATTTTAATGATATAATAATATTTCTGCCATGAAGAAAACGTCAAAAATCGTTATTGTGGGGGCCGGGCCAATCGGTTGTTATCTGGGGCAGCTGCTAAAACAAAATGGGCTTGACCCTTTACTGCTTGAGGAGCACGCGGAAGTTGGCAAGCCGGTTCAATGCGCCGGCATTGTTGGCAGCGATGTTTTTGAAAAAATTAGACAGCCTCTTTCTAAAAAATCAATCCAAAATACTATTGACGGTGCCAAAATATCTTATAACGGTTCTTCCTTCACATTGAATCGACCCAGGGTAGCTTATATTATTGATCGTGAAATTTTTGATAAAGAGCTCAGCCGCAACCTAAATATTGAATATAGTACCGCTTTGCAGGAAGTCCACTCAATCAAAGATGGGTATTTACTTAAGACCAATAATGGGGAGTATTATGCTGACCTGGTTATTGGCGCGGATGGGCCTAACTCGCGAGTACGCAAAGGCCTGGGCTTTAGCTCCGACATGAAGCTTTATCGCGGTTACCAGTATCGCGTCAAAATGACCCCCAGGCGGCAAAATTTTGTTGATGTTAACTATGTTAAACCTTTTTCCTGGTTTACCTGGATGATCCCCGAGGGTAATGGGATGGCCAGGATCGGGACCATTTCCAATAATCCTTTCCAGGAACTAAACAGTTTTATGAAGCGTCTGGATATTACCGGTGAGATTGTGGAGAAAAATGCCGGCGCCATACCGATCGGGACTTGTCAACTGGTAAAAAATCATGCCGCCCTGGTTGGTGACGCGGCTTGTCAGATAAAACCGATAACCTCCGGAGGTATTTTTTACGGCTTAAAATCAGCTGAAATTCTGGCTGACGCCATAAAGGAAGGAGATTTGGCCCAATACCAGATAAAATGGGCCGCGGAATTTGAGCAGGAGATCAAGGTTTGTTTGCTGATCAGATATATCATGGAGAATATGGGAGAGGATGTTTTAAAGCGGATCTTCACCTATGTTAAGGATAATGTGAAACTGATCGAAAAAATCGGCGATTTTGAAAATCACTCGTCGGTCTTATGGAGCCTGATTTTGAATCCCCGAACCTATCCGACCATTGGAGCGCTAATCATGGGGATGATAAAAAATCCAGGGTTTATTTTTCGCTCTATTTTTAGGGCGCCGCGTTAAGATCTAATAATGAAAAAACGAATATTCCGGCTGGTTATTGTTCTTCTCGGGTTATATTTTTCTCACGCGTTTATTTTGGAGGGATTAGCCGGCTGGCTGGTTGTTCAGGATAAGCTTGAGCCGGTTGGTTTAATCTTGGTCTTGTCAGGTGATGCTAATGGGGAAAGAGTAGCCGAAGGGGTTAATCTTTATAGGCAGGATTACGCGAAGAAAATCTTGATGAGTGGTGGCCCATTGGCCTGGCAGCTGACCAGCGCCGAATGGATGAAAAAACAGGCTATGGCTTTGGGGGTGCCCGCGAGAGATATTTTGCTGGAAGACAAATCGGGATCGACAAAAGAAAATGCGCGCTTTTCTTTGCCGATTATTAAAAAACATGGAGTTAATTCGATAATTCTGGTAACTTCGCCATATCATTCCAGGCGCGCTCAATGGGTTTTTCAAAAAGTTTTTGCCAGGTCAGGCGTCAAAATAAGATCTTATCCGGTTCAGGCGAGTAAGTTTAAAATTCAGCGGTGGTGGACCAGGCATGAAGACATCCAGCTTGTCGTCCTGGAATATCTGTCGCTGATTTTTTATCTTTTTTTATAGTATAATATATCGGGAGGGTTTTTTAAATGCAAGTCGGTTTTGGTTATGATGTCCACAAATTGGTTAAAGGCCGCAAGCTTATTTTAGGCGGGGTTAAGATAAAGCATGCCGCGGGACTTCTGGGCTGGTCCGACGGTGATGTTTTGGTCCATGCCATTATCGACGCGATTTTGGGCGCCATGGGTGAGGGTGATATTGGCAAGCATTTCCCTCCGGGCGATACCAGGTATAAAAACATTTCTAGTTTAAAGCTGCTCGAGTATATTGCCGAACTGCTGCGCGATCTGGGTTTCGCTTTGAATAATATAGATTCGACCATTGTGGCCCAGGAGCCCAGGTTGGCGCCCTATGTTGAAGCGATGAAGAAGAATTTCGCGGAGGTACTGGAGATTCCCGTTGCCGCGATCAATATCAAGGGAAAAACAGAGGAAGGTCTCGGTTTTACCGGCGCAAAGAAGGGGATGTCCGCTTACGCCATTTGTCTGGTGCATAAAGAAGTGCGATGAGACTCGGCGTGAACATTGACCATATTGCCTCCCTCCGCGAAGCCCGCCGGGAATTTTTGCCCGATCCAATCGTCGCTGCCAGAGAGGTCATGGCCGGCGGTGCCGACGGAATCGTCTGTCATCTGCGCGAAGATCGCCGGCATATTAAAGATAAAGATGTTTTTGAACTGCGTAGATTGAAAACCCGTCTCGATCTGGAAATGGCGGCGACCGCGGAAATGTTCGCCATAGCCTTAAAACTTAAACCTGAAATGGTAACCATTGTGCCGGAAAAGAGAGAGGAGATAACGACAGAGGGGGGCTTAAATATTAGGTCCGAAATCAGAAATCCGGGATCCGAAATAAAAAAGAATATCCAAAGGCTTCAAAAATCAAATATTCTGGTAAGTTTATTTATTGACCC
>METP01000056.1 GCA_001771365.1 candidate division WOR-1 bacterium RIFCSPLOWO2_02_FULL_46_20
GCCTCCCAGGCTGAAGCGAAATATCTTAGCCATATCATCGAAACCGCCCCATTATTTGCCGGGACAACGATAACTTATGAAAAATTTGGCGGCTCAAATTACCGGAGCAGGGAAATAAGCAAAGCTTTCTCACTCCTGGAAAAAGTCATGCTGCTCACTCAAATCCGGGCTACGTCCAGCCTGGGAATTCCAATTATCGCGAAAGAAAAAAGACCAAAGAAGTTAATTTATCTCGATGTCGGCCTGGTAAACTTTCGGATGAATATATTAACCGCTTTTATGCAAATGACCGATTTTGACGGGTTATATCAAGGCCGGATCGCGGAACAAGTCGTGGCCCAAAATATCTTAGCCTCTTTTACAAGCTATCCAGCCCAACTTTATTATTGGGCGAGAGAAAGACAGAAAGGCTCGGCAGAAGTTGACTTCTGCCTCAATCACCAGGGAAAAACGCTGGGCCTGGAAGTTAAGGCAGGCAAGAAAGGAAGGTTAAAATCCCTGCAGGTTTTTGCGCAACAAGTTGAGGCGCCTCTCTTGGCCCGCTGTTACAGCGGCGAATTGAAAAAGGAAAAATTCCCAATAGACGACAAACACCAGTCCCTCATGTCAATCCCCTTCTATCTCGTTCCCAGAATATTTGACCTTTTATCTTAAACCTTTTTCTCCTTTCTAACCCCTAAGCTTTTCTTCTCATATTTATTTCCCCTGCAACTTCTGCTATTTTTTATCGATAATCATTTGGGGGAGGCCATGATCCACCTAAATCTCGAGCCGAAAAATAATTTCAGATTGCTTAATAAGCTGAATGTCGGCGGCATATTATTCGTTAATACTTTTTTCCCTGGACCAGACCTGCACCGACACAGCGATATGTTTTTTATCGTCAGGAAAGTCGCGACTGATCTTTTTGTCGTTTACGACCGCATTCCTATCCCTTTTATGCCAAAAGCTAATAATTTTTCTCCGCTTAGAGAGTTGAACTTGATTAAGGGGCGGCAGGAACCGCACGGTTTTTCCATTAAATCATCAGATTTTTGCAACCCCGGGATTATTTCAATTTATCCCGGCCAGCCGGACGAGTTCTACCTGATGACCACCTGAAACTTGAACTTTTAGCCGACGCAAACAAACTAGCCTCTTTCTTGCCCTAAGCTTTTCCTTCATTTCCAAAATCCCCTGCAATTTCCACCAGAAACTGTCGATATATGTATAGAAAGGATGTATATGTTATGAGCCCAGCTAATCCTACAACCAATAGCGTCGGTTTTATAAGAACTTTTATCAGGAGGAGCGTCTCTCCTCTTTGGACCAGCCTATTCGCCAGAATCGGTTTTGCAAACAGACAAAAACTAGCCGCCGACTTAAAAAACATCACCAGCCAACCACAAGAGTTAACCTGGGATTTGTTAGTCAGCCGTGACACCATCCAACCAGGATATAGAAACCTCAAATCGGTAGACAAACTTCAACCCTACATGCTGTCGAAAACCGTTACCCCCAAAGATATCGCCGCCATGAACATAGACGGTTTAAAAGCTGAATTTAATCAGGGAATCATTTCAAGCATTTCTAGAGGAATTGACTCCGGCTATCACAGTGTTTCACAATATCTACGCGAGAGTCCGGCTCTTAGCATGGCTTTTTGCTACGGCATTAAAACAGCCAAAGGTATTGGCATAACATTAGGCGCAGGAGCAGCCTTGTGGTTTTTTGGCCTGCCGGTAATGACCCCGGGAATATTTTTGGGTACAGCCACTGCGCTCCAATTGCTGGCCATGAAATTTAACGACGGACTCCCTCTGGAAGGGACTTTTGGGAAACTCGGCAGCCTGGCCAAAAATTACTCCAGAAAAATCGGCTGGACGGTTTTTGGTTTTGACGCATTGTATCTGGGCTATCTGGTTTTTGAAGCAAATTTAAGGATCGCCAGTGTCATCGGCTCAACCGGCCTAGAGGGGACCGTAGCCGTCTTGACAACATTGGCGCTGTCTATCAACCACTTCGTAAGAAAGAACGTTTCTGAATTTGAAAAATCATTCCCCGGCCACCTGCTTCCTGGCCAGGAGAAAAACATGAAGAGATTAATGGCCGGCGCGGCCTACTCTTCTGCCGGCGAAGCCCATTATATTGGCACAAGACTGGTACTTTGGGGGGCTGCCTCTGCCTACCTGATACTTAACACAGCGGCCGCTACCGGATTGTGGGGAACTCTCCCTTTAACCCTCCCCTTCTTCGGATTGTTGGCCGCTTATCGTCTACGAGCGAGACAGGAATTCGGATATGCGAACAAACGACAAGCCGAGTGGCTCGACCGGGCAAAAATCTACAGCCCACTATGGGGTCTGGCAGCAGGAGCCATTAGCTCCGTAGCCCTGGCTAGCGTTGCTGGAGCGGGCGTAATCGGCCTTGCACCAATAGTCTTACCTCTACTCACCTATGGGACACATAAACTTGGTATTAGCAAACACTTAAGTAAAAATTGGGGCCTTTATGGCGTTGGCGGAATGACCGCTTCTTCCGTGGCCATGTCAATTATCTACGGCACTATCCAGGGCCCAATTGCCTATGCAACTTTCTTTGGCTCTGCCCTAACCTTGTTTGTCTCTGAATTACACGGAGCTTTCCACTCTTTTAATACCAATGCCGGATTAATTGCCTCACTTAAAGCATCTGCTATTGATCTTTTTGGAGAAAAAGAGACACGCGAATTGGGAAAGGAAAAAAGCGTCCAGGCCTTTAACCCACATACCGGGACAAAAGAACATTCATACGGCCAAATTTTCAGCACAATTATGAACACCAAGCCAGGCCTCCACTTTGTCTGCATGTATGATTATATAAAAGGAGAAAAGAATAAGGGCAAACTGCCGAACAAAGAAGATTATGAAAAAGAACTAACTTTTCTGGCCGCGGTTAAAAAACAAAGGGAGAAAGTTTTTAAGATCATTCACCAGGGGATGAAACCTGGCCTGACAGCAGAAGAGCAGTGCTTGCGGTTAATAAACAATCTCAACAAAGCAGCTACTTTCTTTAACACAGAATTAGAGGGCTCTATCCATGAAATGGAACGCAACCATCCCATAGTTGAGCACCACGTTATTGCGGAATTTATCAGGGCTTCGTTTCAGGAACTTTCTATCAGAGCAGAAGCATTTAGGGATGCCGCCAGAGGGCTTGAAGCTAAACTGGAATTATTAAAAGCTGACCAGGTTACAGGAAAAGACATAAAACCATGGGGAGAAGAAATATACCAGGATTGGAATTATCATCTCCTCTGCTATGACCCGGAGCTAATGGAGATAATCCCGGTTGCCAGGAAGAGCGTAGCTGGTGATGAACGAGAAGTTAGAAAAGTTGAAAACGTTGCCTCTTTCCCCCTCTATCGCGGTTTGGCCATGTCAGTAGCCGAATTTAAAGAGGTCGAGGCAGATAGGACTGAAGTTGAAGATTGGATCTGCGGCACCTGGACCAGGGTTCCAAATCCGGCACACCGTTGGGACGCAAAGGCCGGTTCACTGCAAGCCTCCAAGTTTCTCTGGGTACTAAGTGAACATGTAAAAACCGACCTACAAAAAGATTTGCAGAAACATCTTTCAACCTCAAAATACATCGCCGAGGTCGACAACGAGCCATCGGTTACACAAGGTTTCATAGCAGGACAAGGAGCTATTACCTTCCAAGTCAATGGAGAATCAGTTACAACTGACCGTTATTATTTATCCCCTCAGTCCAATCAACGCCTTGTGCCAGAAGTCAAAATTGAAGATGCCACATTTAGAGCCGGTAAAACCAAAAGAGACCTGCCAGCTAATTATAGATTGGCCACCGAGTTCACCGCTCCAGCCTTTGACTTCTCTCTCATGATGGATAAAAACGACGTACAAGTACGCACCTACTGGGAATTACCGGCAATAGTGGAGAGGGCAAAAAACGACACCTTCGTCAACCTGCAGCTACGCACACCTATTGGTTATAAAACAACATTCGCTAATCCACTAGCCAACCCAAGCAAGCCTGTAGCCATAAATATGCCTGTTCAGGTGCTTGATGCCAATGTCGAATTAAGGAATCCCGACAATGGCTTGATCATTCCGTACAAAATTGACCGGGGCGCGGCTCATGTCGGCATTGACGAAGAAGCCCCATGGAAGAGACTAAAGAGAGCTGAGGGTAGAGTGGAAAACGAAGCGCTTGTCTCTTTTTCTTTAGTATATGATAAAAATGGCTCTGATCACGTCATCAATATGCCCCCGAGAGACTTCCCCAGGTATTTTGGAAAACTTGGGATTGTTCCAAAAAAAGACGGTACATTTGTTTTGGAAACAAACAACTTTTCCGGCGAACTTCATAACATACCTCAACGCGATGGGGACATGACCTTTCTAAGGATATTTTACCAGGACGGCGATTATGCTTTTGTCAGAGCTCCAGACGGTAAAAGGCCTCCCCTAATGAACAAAGACTGGTACGCAGCCAACGGCAGGCCGACCCTTGACGGCACCCCGGTCGACCCAAATATAGCACCTCCAACCTATTACAGGGTTGTTGTCCCGGCCGACCAATCCACAATAACAATCACAGATGTTTGTACTTCTAATGGTGTTACTGTCCCAATTGCCAGGGGCTGGGACCGAGACTACTCAGAGGGTGATGCTATCGAAGATTTCTCAGCCTCTGCTAACCCGGAAGTTTTGCGCGGAGCTAAAAAAGGTCATATGCTGGGAAGGGTATTTTCTTCCAACACTGAACTGCCAGAAACTGTCGACCTGGGCAACTACGTTGTAAGAGACCGGGCAAAACACATTGAAGCGGCAATCGAGATCGTCCCTTCACAAAAGTCAGACGACAAACTTACGGTCATCGAGAGGCGGCTGGACACAACCGGCCTCTCCATAGATAGATCAAAATACCTATACACATTAACCGATGCCGGAACCAGGCTGATCGAAGAAAAAATTCCGGATTTGCGCTGGATAGACGACATCCAGGTAACCAGTGAGGGGGTTACTGTCGCCTACACCACCCCAACACATTCTGATACATTGTTCTTGCCAGCCGTCTGCTTCAGAGATAACACCGGCAAAACTTTGCTGAATAATAAAAAGGCCAATATGTCCGAAGCAACCGACTTTTACCAAAGCAGCTCGTACACTCGGGAGACAGTACATTTTAAGCCAACCATAGATCATTATTTTCATAAAGGGACGCTTTGTTTAGTTGTGCACAAGACAAAACAATACGACATCCCCATGCCTCAAGAATTAAGAGGCAAAGTTTCCAGAGATTCGGATATAAAGATCCACCCGGCTGGCGCCGATGCGGCTATTATGGTGAGGAGCCAATGGATTCCATTAATCACGCCAGAATCACTAGCCACCGGCAATATAGACGAAGCTTCATCAAAGATTATTAAAGGGCAAATTAAATCTGCCATTGCCGACCAGAGAAGGTTTGGGGAACAAAATAATATATCATCCGTATATCCAAGGGATCCATATTTTTATGGTTTAATCATCGAGACCATGTTTCGTCAACTTGAGAAATGGGGGCAAAACGTCGCTATCAACAGAGGGAAAGCTGTGCGGGCCAACAGAGGGATCCAGAGTGGACGCACCCACACCATGGGTTGGGAATTAATTTACAATAAACTGGCCGATATCCTGGAAACTAACGACGATTTCTTGGTTAAGCTGACCAACTTTTGCGAAGAGATGGACGGGGTTGGGGTATCAGAAGATACTCAAATGGAGATGGGCTACTGGCTAAAAGGTATTAGGATGTGGGTCATCAAAGCCAAGGTAGATGTAATGAACGCAGAAAAAGAGTGGGGTAATTACGACAAACAAAATACCAAGCGTTATGATTATAGTGAAGTTCTATTTAACATGGCTACATTATTAGCAAAGATTGATATTCTCCATGCGCGCGTTTTGAGCAGATCGCCAGTTACAAAAACATGGGGAGAGATATCCGAGATCATTGCCGGAAGGACCTGGTACAAACAAGTTTTTGCCAATATCATCGAGAAAAGCGCGGTTGCCGCTTATCTATTAACCTTTGGCCACGTTTTATTCTTCCCGGTTGACCTGGTTTATTTTGTCGGCGCCTGGCTATTTCGCACAACTGCGTCGTCAATAAACTATATCCAGCAACTAAAGACCCTCGGCTATGGCTTTATTACCGGCTTCTGGACAAACCCTGCCTTAGAACTTACTTTCTTAGCCGGATATTTGAGAGCCGCCTTGCGGCAATTCTTAGAAAGACCGCAATTCGGCACATTTATGTCTACAGTTAGCGGCACAGGCGAATTGATACCAAAAGAAAATAGAACCTGGATCAAATCGTACGCGGCCTTCACCGGGGCAGGCGTTTCTATCGCCAGCGCAGCTTTAATTATGGGCGGTTTAGCCTCGTGGTTACTGCTCCCATTGGGTCTGGCGGCAATACCAGCCAGTTTGGGACTGCTAGGCAAAGCGATCAGATCAAAACCGGGCTTCGGAAAAACATTAACGGTACTAGGCAGTTCAGCAGCAGCTGCTACCGGCCTGTTTTTGGTCACTACTGGAGCCCCGATAATCGCTTTTAATGCCTTAAGCATCGCAGTTGTGGCCAACCTAGCTTTTGGTTTTTACCTTTTTGGCCTCTGCTTTAATGCCCTGTCAGAAATGAAGCGCGCAGATAGAGAGGATATTATCATTAAGAGCGGCCACGCCAACCAAAGCAAAATTGACGTTATGGACAGAGCTAGGCTGAAAAGCACTCGTGCCACCTTGCAGAACTTTAAGTCGGGGCAAATAGATCTCAGTTACCAGGATTTTGCCAACATGAAAAACGAGCTCAAGGCCATTATGATCCGCTGCGGCCTGATGACTAATAAGGGGAAGATTTACCAGGGGGTTGAACATCCCTACCGCATGGAAGGGTTTAACTTGCTCTATCTCTATGGCACCCTGGAAATCACTTTGGCAACTAAAGCCGTTCGTGATCTAAAGCAGGATTCAACCAATCGCGAAGCACAATTGGCCTTAATCGGACTACTAAAAGAATCTAGAAATCACATTGTCCTCGATTATGCCGCCAAGATGTACCGCAGGCTTAATCTAAAGCTGCCGGAGATGACTTTGTCATCTATTTTGTTCAGTGCCCTAAGCAAGGTTATTGGCAACAGGGCCGCTCAGAAAATCCAGTACACTGCTCAGCAAATATACTGAAATTTCCCCTCAAAATTGTCGATATATATATGTGGGAGGGGAGCGTGTACTATGGGCATCGAAAGAGTGTCAAATTTATTAGCGCGAATCGGCTTGGCCAAAAAGAGACCTCATGCGAATCCAGCCAAGCTGGCAACAAATATCCATGGTTTATATTTTGCCAATCCTCAACCATTTTTGGCCGCACTCGTTAGAAACGGCATTATATTAACCGGTTCCAAGAATTCAGTTAATTCACTCACTGACATCAGGCCAGACATTATTTCCGGAGCAATTGACCAGGCCAGAATTGATTCACTTTATCCGGAGCTAGTAAGCAATTATTCCGGAAGTCAAACCAACTCAGCCCTCACCCATATGTCATTAGGAGTATATGATTTTGAGTTTTTCAGCCTCCCTGTCTATGCCAAAGGAGCAGCTAAACTAGCTTTTATTTTGGGCTCAACCGCTGCAGCGGTGACTTTTCCCGCCCTGCTCGCGATATCTTTTGGCGCTGCTGCTCTTTATGGAACCGTTTCTCACCTCGCCCACCGACGTATGGGCGTTGTCACAAAAGACGAAATTAGCCAAAATATACTTCCATATATTTGGGATATATTAGTTAAAGTTGGAACCATTGATCAACATGGAAATATATCTCATGATTTTAGGGGTACAGAAGAAGCACTAATAAAACATTTATCTGAAAACCTTATAAAAAAACAAATATTTGATGATCTGCAAAAAGTTCAAGATGCTTCAAGAGCTGCAACATTGGCAGATTTTAAGGAAACAGCAAAAGCTCTTTGGGAAACACTTATTAATTCCCACCAAATCAAAAAAAATGACGATAAAAAAGATTTTAAAGGCAGGTTATTACCTGGATTATTTCCTGAAACATTGGACAGCTTTGTGATTGGAACTATGCTGCCAAATGAGGCAAGAGTACATCTATTCAATATCCTCCAACAAGCCCGAGTTAGAAATCACCCTTACCTGAAATTAGCCTTTGACCTGGGAGCCAAAGCTCTCCCCTTTACACTCCTCCCAGCCGTTGTCTCTATTGGATTGACCACATACTCAGCAGTCAGAGATTATTTCTACCCCTCTTTTTCTCCGGATAATCTTGCTGTTGTCAGCTGCCTTGATGATCACATTATGGTCGCTGTAGACGGCAGAGAGACAGACTTGATCAGTCTGACAGGGGAAGACGCCACAGCACACTGTGAAGAAGGCGCGCAAAATTTAAATGATGCCATAGCCAACGGCAATCTCTATCGGGGAGACTTAGAAATCGATGGCCCGCTTATCCGTCTTGATCATAGCTGGCTCCCCTTCTCAGGCATCACTCTTTTAGATCTAAGCAGAGAACCTTTAAGCGCGCCGGAACGCGCTGACGCCATCGCTATGTATTTTAGGAATTTACACGCCTCCGGTATTATGCCGACAGGTGATGAGCTGGCTCGAGTTAGAATTACAGCCCTGGAAAGGCAGCTCCCTGTGCGCCTATTTAGAGACCCTAGATTGCAAGGAAAACTAGAGCTGGCCTCACTCTACCAGGCTGTCGAACGTTATACTGAAGCAGAAACCACTGCCAGAGAGATTGTTAATTTTGATCTCTCAGTCTACCCGGCCCGCCCAATGTTTAGCGATGAAGCAATTTTTTCTCTTGTAGACTTTATGAGAAGCCGCACTATGCGAACCTGGAATCCTGAATATCTGACAGAAGCTATGCGGTTGTTAATCGCGGAACGAGATCGACTGCACAGCCTCGAAGATGGTTATCTGGCAAGGTACAACTCTGAGCTTTTAAAAACCTGCGCCCTGGCTGGACAATCCTTCCCTCTATTAAGCTGGGCATACGCGCAAGCTTGTACACCCGGCGACATTGCAACATACCTGCAAAATGCCACCTTCACATACAACAGAACTACGCCGGCTTTTAGCGACAACTTTATTGCAGTTAGGGCCATGATAGAGACGGCCAAATACCACATCACCCAAAATAATTTAACAGAAGCACGCCGGCAATATCGAACCACCCTGGCCTTTCTAGACCTGATTGATAGCTGCTCAGTTGTAACACAAGGTGATGTTGAGCAAAATTGGCAGATTTATTCTCCCTACATGGCAGATGTCGATCTGGCAATAGGCAATAGCCTCGACCACACAGCCGGCCTGCAATCTTTTGCCCGCAGATGCGAGGTCTCAAGAGCGCTCCGGGGCGAACACCCGCCCTTCTCTTCCAATCAATTTGATTCCGACGCTTTTCTAATGTTTAGAGCCCAGGTTAACCAGGGCTTAGCCACTATAGAACAAGAATTGGCAGACAGCCTAAGAGGAGAACAAAGAGAAGGAGGGTTGCTTGGGGCCAGAAACCATATTGAACTCGCCTATAATTCGGTGCTCCGACTCCAGAGCGTAGATGTGGCTCGATTTTACGCCGCCATGTTTGAAGAGAGACAAGTTTATTATGAAGTGCTAATGGATTATGCCAATATACTTTTCGACCTCTACTGTCTGGGTCAAGAACGCTACCAGGGATCTCTGGGACAAATAGAACAATTGGCTACCGAAGTATATGAACTAAGGGCCGAAGAGCCACTCGATATTTCTTATTTACGCGCCTTATTTCTTTTGGCTGAGATAGATCTGGCCAACAACAGAAATGGCGCTGCCGCTGATAAACTGGACACAATCATTTCAAATATAAACGCGCAAGCGGATGGACTAACCGCAGGACAAACTTTGCCGCCGCACTATGAACATCTCTTGGCAGATTCACTGATAAGACAGAGTGTCATAAGGTAGGAAAATAAAATGTCAGATCCAAACATATCATTAAGTAATGTTTCTTCGATACTGCGTCAAGCGCAGGCTTACTACCAAGAAAATTTTATCGCCGATGACGGCCGGCCTATTGCCCGCGACGCGGCAGGCAATGACCTAACTATTTCCGAAGGAGCGGGCTACACCCTCTTTGGTATCGCTTACTCTGCCTTTTTAGTCCCCGCGGATGAAAGAGCAGAATATCAAGCCGCCTTCTCCCAGGTTTGGAGCTGGACACAAAGCAACATGCAAAGGCAAAATCTGGAAACGGTGTGGGCCTGCCCGCCCGACAACAGATTATGCTCCAGAAACGCCCTGGTTGAAAGACCATTTGGCGAAGTATTAGGAGAAGAATATAGTGACCATCTTTTTGTCTGGCGGCGCGAAGAAGAAGGAGTTATTTATCATGAAGTCCCCGGTCAGGCCGGACAACGCGACATCGTCACCGCCACAGATGCCGACATAGATATTGCTACGGCCCTCTTTTTTGCCGCTTTATTAAACTGGGGCTGGCCGGAGGGTGAAACAGGTCAACTACAAGAGAATCCATATCTTATAGAAGCCAATGCTATTCTCGGCGATATCTGGAATAAAGAGGTTTTACAAGTCGGCGATCAATATTATCTAATGGCCAGCGATGAATTTTACCGCACCGGAGAAGGGACCATCAACCCCAGCTATTTTCGCCCGGCCTACTTTAGCCACATCTTCCCTATTATCGATCCGTCGCATCCGTGGCCAAGCCTCAGCGAAACTTCATATGAAGTAATTCGCCAAAGCGGACAGATAGCTTTGGGTAACTTAGAGGGAGTAAATCTCCCCCCCGATTGGATCTCTCTGAACTTCGAAGGCAATTTAGTAGAAAACACCCTGCATGATGAAACTACCAGAAACGACTTTGGCTGGGACGCTTTTCGCACCCTCTGGGCGGTAGCTCAAGACTACGCTTGGTTCAACAATGAAACTGCCTTTGCCTATATGACCGGAGAGTCTGGCCCACAAAGTTTTATTCTGGAGAATGTTGATTTCTCTGGCTCCACCCCGGTTGTTTTTACCCACGACGGCCAGCCGATTGCCGCGAGACCCGAAGATCAATACCGCGTTTACGCCACCATGTTATCTTTTCTGGCTTATGCTGACGGCGAAGAGGCCCAAAACGCCGCTCAAATTATTGCCGATCGACTAACCAATGAACGTTCCAGCGAACACAGCAACGCTTTTTACAACGAAGAAGGATACTGGGGCAACCCCAATGATTACTATACCCAACGCTGGGGCTGGTTTACCCTTGCCCTGCTCCAGGGGCTGCCTGAAGAGCTTGAAAACAGTCTCCGGGAATTGTATGTCCCAACAACCTATACAACCGAGGAAGCAGCACTAACCAGAGCTCTTTTGCCCCCCCTATTATTTCAACCTGATCCGGAAACAGGGGTACGCACCAGCCTTGGCGGCAGAGCTATCCTCGACAGAGAATCTGCCTTAGAAAGATACTCATTAGAACAGATACAAAATGTTGTCTCGGCTATAGTAGAAAGGCCTTATGTCCCCTTGCCGACTCAATTTTCCGGCCCTTTCGCGGAGATCGCCAGGCTTGACGAGAGCTATGAATTTGACTTACTCGGATATTTTACAGATTCCAGTGAATATTGGAATAATACGGTTACCCTGCTTGGTCTTTTTAGCCAAAAAGCCATTGAAGAAGGGAATCAAGCAAATATTTTGCTGGCAATCAGCTCTTGTCAAGAGATAAGAGGCCAGGCATATTTTGACCCCAACGATTACAATCGCGCCTTGCTTGATGTTGTCGAAGCAGAACTGCGGGTCCAGGCTAACAATCAGGAAATTAATTTTTACCTCGAAGGGATCAGCCTGGCTAATTCGGCTATCACCGCCATGCTGGCATTGGATACAGAAACTGCCAGACCGGATTATTACCTCATCACTAAATCGCTGATGATCATCGGCGATCTTTATCTTAAAATGTACGAGACCCTGCAGCGACAGCCGGAGAGAAGAAGCGAGTCTGGTTATTTTCTCGCCAAGTCTGCCGAGTTTTATAATTATATAATCAATCTTGATGCGGGGGTCAATATCAGCACAACTCTTGACACCCCCCAGGGAACCAATTCCTTTGTAGTGCAATTTAACCAGGCCGACATGGCTCAATCAATACAATTTAATATTGACCAAAGATACATTCCCGAAGAGAGAGGGGCAGAAGCCCGCACCGCCCCCGAATATTTACAAGCGGTAGCTGTAATAAAAAATGCCTCCCTGCTCATGCAGCAAGCAGATATCCAGGACGCCATGACAATAAGCGGGGAATTAGTCCGCTGCCAGGCGGCTACCCAGATTATTAGCGCGCGGGCCCAGGCTGCCGGCCGGGAAAGTGATTTTTTCCTCTCTCTGGCCAATATTGTGCAGGCAGATTTACTGCTGGCTTTAGCCGACAGAGCCTCTTATGAGCTCTGGCCGGGAGAAGATAGCAACGTAACAAGTTTGTCCGCGAGCCTGGATACCCTCGGAGATGATTTAGGCTTTTCGTCCATCACCGCCAATAACTCACTTTCAGAACGCGAAGGCCAAATCCAAAGAATATTTAATCTTAGCAACCAAATTGTCAGCCGGGCCAGAGAACTATATAGCGGAATCCCGGCCGATTACGGTTATCTATATAGTTGGGCCAGAATCAAACTAATGGAGATTGTGGTTAGGCGCGCGGAATTTATCGAGAAAGAATATCTCTTTCTGGTAGAGCTCTACAATGATCCGGTCCTCCTGGCCAATCGTATTCCGGAAGGCGAGTTCTTAAGTGTTGAGTTTAACTACATCAAAGCATTATTGTTAACCTCTACCAAGCGCGCGGACCAATCACTCGTGGCGATAGAACTATTGGGCACGGTCATAAGCGAATCCGCCGCCTTACCCGAAACTTACCAATTATATTATCAGATCAACGCGCTGTTAAAATTGGCCGAGATACTGGCCAGGCACGAAGAAGCTCTTCCGGCAATAATTTCTATTTTTGAGCCGCTGGGCGACTCGGAAGGGATTATGGCCATTTTAGAAGAAAGTGTAAATAATCAGACGGCTGCCCTGGCACTCTTTGCCAGCATTGAAGC
The DNA here is from genome assembly GCA_001771365.1 of candidate division WOR-1 bacterium RIFCSPLOWO2_02_FULL_46_20. Classification (GTDB taxonomy): domain Bacteria; phylum Margulisbacteria; class WOR-1; order O2-12-FULL-45-9; family O2-12-FULL-45-9; genus O2-12-FULL-45-9-A. Next base: position 13,142 of record METP01000056.1, read on the forward strand.
AATGATCGGCCGCCTTGACACAGATACGTTAGCCAGAATGGCGCTCGACACTTCGTCTATTCTGGCCGAACTTCATCAAGAATGGGCCCTGGTCTTATTGTCTATGGGGAGCCGTAACCCAACTATAGAACATGCCATTATAGCGCTTGAGTACTCTTATGCCTCCCACTCGGCCTATGACAATACTCAAAGGCGAGCTGATATTCGCATAATTTTTGCCAGGTTTTCGCAAATCGGCAGGAGAGACATCGCGTTGCAAGAAGAGTATGGGAGGACATTTAACAATGACCATTAATCCTTTACAACCATACGCGCCGAATAATATCCCTTCGACCCCACCAAGCAACGAAGTGCTGGTAAGCCAGGTTGAAACCAGAGATGCGACAAGTGGAACTACACCAATTATTAACGGATCCCCATTGCTATCAGCTCCCGTCTGCGAAGATCTGCCAACCCAGAAATTGCCAGATTTTGTAGAGTCACAAAATAGACAAAACGGAGAAGGCGAAAGATTAGTCAATGAAGCCCGAAGGACCATTGATGACCTGGCCGAGTTCTCAACCGACTATCCAATAGCCAGAAACGACACAGTATTTTTTACAAGCCAGCGGGGGGAAGGAGCCATTATCCAGTGGTTGGCCGCAAGCAACCTGGGACAAACCCAGCCAGAAAATAGACTTGGAGGAGCAATTGATGATTTGGGACCGCCTGATCCTGATCTGAACGTCGAAGAATCACAGGAAGGAATCGGAAGACGCGCTTTTTGGTATCCTCTGATCGCCATGATCTTAAGCAGTGATTTGGCTGCCTATAGCAGTGAGCTGCAAAGTCTCACCACAGATGATAGCTGGGCAAGTGAGACTGACCCTCGAGAAAGAGAGCTACAGGCCTTAGCACAAATTGAAACTCAATTTTTGGCTGGACACGACGAATTTTCTCTTTTGCTGGGAGAAAACTTACTGCGCCAAGCCCAACTTATCAGAAGCCTGGCCCTCTCTTCTAATGATACCGAACTTTTGGCAGAATCCAGAAGACTACTGGGTCTAGCCAGGGGTTATATAAGCAGGATTGCCACAACAGACACAATTTCAAGAGACTCAGATAGCGCCTACATCCCCCGGCAAACACGTGGGAATGATGCCGAACTCGCCCGGCACTTTGCCAGAGCCAACTTATTAATGGCCAATGTCATCATGCTGGAAGCACAAGGTGAGGCAACCCTCTTAACCTTGCGGGAAGCGGAGACATATTTATGCGACACCGCCGCCCTGGAGGGCTTTGAAGCACTCGAAGCCAGAAGATTGCTGGCCGATAATTTAATCCAACAAGGTTATTTGAGCAGAGATCAAAACGAACCATATTTGTTATATTTCGAAGAAGCCATTACTCAACTAAACTATGTAATTGAGTGGGAAAACGCCTATCAAAACAGTGAAGAACTCGGCGCCAGTCCAAGGTGGCTGCTTAGTATTGCCACCTCTGCTAGAATCGCCAGAGTAAATTTACTAATGTCTCTGGCCGGCGAAATTAATCTTGAAGCAGATTTAACCACGGAGCCGACCCTCCAAGAACAGAGGACTATTCTAGAAGAAGCAGAAAATGATCTCGGCCGGGCATTAGAGATAACTTATCCCCCTGGTAGTGAAAATTATTTAATCACATATCAGGAACGCCTGGGTTTAAGGCTGGCTTTGCTGGAAAGCCGGGTACGACAGGCTTTTATTAGCAGGACATTAGACGGCGACAACCAACCTTTTAACCTGGTTGAGTTAACCGGCATCATAGAATCTCCTGACACCTCCCCGCAAACACTGGCTCTGGCCAACCTCTGGATGGCCAAACTTCTCTTAATCAACGCCGGAGACGCGTTAACTGTTACCGCCAGTCAAGAAACATTGGCCAGCGCCCTAACATACCTGCAAAGCGCTCTTGATTCAGAAGAGTTGCACGGCTCCCTGCTTTCTTCCGCTTACCAGGTACAAGGAGAAATCTTTTTAGCGCAAGCTGAAGCACAAATGCGGCGCCTTAACTACACATTAACAAGTATAACGAATTTAGAAACAATTGCTTTTGATATTCTGGATCAGGAACCCGCCGGCTCTCCAATTATCATGCGTGCTATCAACGCGCTCATCGAAGCTTATGGCTCTTACGAACCGTACCAACAAAGGATTATTCATCTCTGCAACACCATCCTGGGCGAAAGCGCCGCAACATCGGTAAGCTGGGCAATCCCCTTCTCAATTAGCACGGTTAATTTTCCAGAACGTTTTCTCGCGGAGTTATATTTAAAACTTGCCGAAGTTGTCTCCTGGGGCGGAGAAGCCAACCTGACAGAAGCCCAGGCAATACTTTCCCGTATCCCCTCTAACTATCAAACAATAATTGAAAACGACAGCCATCTGATTATCCAAGGCCAATTATTAGCGGCAGAATTATCAATGAGGCTGGCCCACCTGCAAGAGGAAACCATAGAAGCGCCTATTTTCGCTGATGACGATTTTCGCCAGACAGTTTTTGAAATTGGAAATCTTGATTTAATAAAAAGATTCATCTTAGATCAAATAGAATATTATTTATATCAGGAAAACTATACCCACATTCTGGAAGTCGTCGACAATACCTTAAACCAGACAATCTATAATGGGACCACCTTAGAGACGCTCTTTAACACCAGAGGGCTTAGTGAAAGCTACGCCAGTTTCAGCCGCGATCTGCGACAAACCAGAGTAGACGCTTACACCTGGGACGAACAATTTGATAACGCGATCAATGAAACAGCTCTCCTGCTTGAAGAGCTGGCGACTGATGATTCACCTGAAGTCGCCTTAGCCCGCGCCAGACTCCAGCTCAACCTTGGCAACATCTACCTCTATGAATGGGATGGTCAAGATTACCGGCTGGCTGAAGAAAATTTTGACCGGGTGTTAACCCTGGGCTACGGCACTAACGGAGAAGCCATCCCGCCGGATGAGCTGCCTATGGAGACCCGCCGGCTCATGGCCCAGGCACATATACAACTTGGCAATATTTCTCTCTGGGAGATCAATGACAGGGACCAATCCCTGGCTGAAATTAGTTTTAATGGGGCTCTTGGTCTGCTGAACGGAGATTATGCCACTCTTTCCGGAAACACCCGTTTAATTTTGGCGCAAGCCCATTTTGGGCTGGGAGAATTCTATCGCTATGTTAACGGAGAAATTGATTTTGACTTATCACAACAACACTACACTGATGTTTTAACCATTCTTCGAGACCTGCCGGCGCCCAGCCTCGCCTCAAATATCTTGCTGATTAGAGCTTATTTGGGACTGGCCAAGCTAAACTCATTACCGGACGGCAACCTTGGACAAGCAGCCTATTATATTATCCAAGCGAGAGAGAGGCTCGACAGTATAGACGATGAAGATCGGCCGGCAGGACTGGGAGCAGACATCAACAGAACTTATGGAGAGCTGGGTCGCAGCAACGGCATCAACTGGAATACTACGACTGAGGCCTTTACAATAGTTCTCCCGGGAAACGATGACCACCCTGGCAACATCACCGAGACCGAATATCGAGTTCAAAGCCAGCTTAACATCCCTCTCAATTTTATTAGTGACTATATTAACCTGCTGATTAGCGCGCGACTTGCCCTCAATGAGGCCGGTGGATATGTCCTTAGCCCATATCTTGGACTGGAAGGCGCGTATCAAAACGAAGATTGGGCTTTGTCTCTCGGGATGCTTGGCAGGTTATTTTCTTACGGCACGGCCCAAGAAATGCATATCTACTTGCCGCAAGATCTGTTAACCCGCGCTTCATTTCGACTAGATGGTCGGTTTATCGCGGAGGGAGAATTGAACATCGGAGAATACGGGGTTGGAGAAATGAATTCCTGGCGCACTTCATTAACGCACCCATTTTCCTGGACAGACAGTTTATGGTTAAGGGAGCTGCAGGCCGGAGTTGAATACAGCTCCTACCCATATTTTTGGAACGAATTTCACAGAACTGATTTTTGGCGTGCCGGCTTACGTTATGGGCTGGATGTCTCGAACTTGGTGGAGATACCTCTCCATCTACAATTAAGTACGATGGCTTTCCGTTATAACAGCGAAGTTGAAACTTACGACTCTGTGACCGACACAACCTACACGGAAGAAGTGTGGCGCTGGGGTAGCGAAGCCAACCTGGGGGCACAAATTTCTCTGCCGCATACGCAGTTTAGCCTCAATGGCGGCCTGCAGTGCTCTGCGGATAATTGTAATTATACTCTCACCGGCGGCCTGGGCTTTAACTTTGGACCGGGCGGCGGTAGCGAGAACGAAGAATAAGTGAAATTACTGTCAAAAAGTTGCGATATATATATGGGAGATGATAAACATGGTCGCGACAACAACATTATCAAGAGTAAGCGTAACTCCATTACAAAGGCAAGTAACAAAATACGCCGACCACAATAAAGGTTTCCTGGCCCTGTCAGCTCTGCGCCGGCAGCTTTATACTGCTTTTGCCTTTATGGCCTGGACCTCCAACCTGCTCACATTTAAGCACGTGATTTTTTTATTCGCGGCCATGAAGTTGATGGACCAGGCTGTAAAAGCGATCACTAATATACAAATATCAAAAGCCGCTCAGACCGACGCGGGTCGGGCCGAATTGCAAAATATATTAGAAGAAATCTCTCCAACACCAAAAGCCAGCCTGGCCACAAGAGTCGCCAAAAAACTTCCCAGAGCCGTGCTCTATCTTGGCTCAGCCGTAGTGGACGGGTTATATGGCGTTGGTCTTTTACCAATGGTCCTTTCGGTCGGCATTTACAGCAATAGTAATAGGCCGCCCGAAGTCGCGAATGCGCGGGATAAATTAGCCGGACATCTGCTCAAAGAAGGGGATGAACAATAATATGGGTTGGCTTGAAAACTTATTAAATTCACCTGCCCCCGCCCCCACCGGCTGCGGCGAGCTTATTGAATCAAACAGTTGTTTAGCCAGAGGCAGTAAGCCCGAGTATGCGACACCTGATGGCCCCCTTGGTCCTGATGGCGAATCAATGCCCACTTACGACATTAACGATCCAAACCGTCTGGCTTTGGAATGGAGAATTTCCAGAATAAGGAATTGTGATGGATCAACTACCGGCATTTCCGTGGTTGCCCATTTTGGCAGCGAAGGAGAGGTAACAGCTGAACTTATAGAAGACGGTGAATACCTCACCGCCATTATTCGCCACCAGCTCAGCTCCAGGGTTGGCTACCCGATTGAAGTTATTATTAGGGGCGGCAATAACTCGGTACAAACAGTACTACTCAGCCCGCCGGAGTATGTGTCGGCTGACAACGAAAATAATGTTTGCGCGCTTTA
>METP01000057.1 GCA_001771365.1 candidate division WOR-1 bacterium RIFCSPLOWO2_02_FULL_46_20
TGGTTCATCAATCGACGGCGGATTAGGATCGTTATCTGGAACGATGGTTCATCAATCGACGGCGGATTAGGATCGTTATCTGGAACGAAAGTATAATTTGACCAGTTAGATTGACTTACACCAGTGATGTTTGACATGGTTTATTTCCTCCCTATACGAACAGAGACTCGATTGTCTCTCACGATATATATCCGCATCTTTCCCCAAAAATTTCACTTAATCTCGAGGCAGGTTATTTTAGGTGAAATTAAGCGCACTAACCGCCGAAACTAAATCATGATAACAATTGAGCGCGCGCGAATGCTTGGTGTGATCCATGGCAGAGTAACTAAACTTCAGTTATTTGAAAAGCTCCACGGTGAAAAACTAAACAACCTGGAAGCAGTCGCTGCAGCGGCTACCGCTTTTTCCCGACTTAAAGCTCTGCAGATTCTGGTTCCCGCTGACTTTCCCCAATTGTTAAAGCTCATGAATGAAAGTCCCCGCAACCGCTGGGAAGAATATTACAGCGGAACCGAAATGGGGTCATTTTACAATGGTCCTTTCGGATCTCTCGAGCCGGATTCGAGACAAGAAAGCTTTGATGAGATTGCCAGGCTTGAAGAAGAAGCCGATGCGCCTATAGAGGAAAGAATATCCATCCTGGTCAAAGATATAAAAACATATATCGCGTCGCACAGCTCTACATCAAGAGATATCCTAATAACTCTTTTTAAAGAAAGTGACCATGAGATCAAAGAATTATCCCGGAAAATGTTATTGTCCCGCGGGCTGGCTACTGCAGCGGAGATCCTTGATATAGAATTGGGCTACGCCAGCGCCGCCAAAAGAGTACAAATTGTGAGCATTTGGCCGGTTGGATCGCAAATCATGCCCGACATATATGATCCGGTTTTCCCTCTCCGTCGTTGCGGACACCAAAGCCGCGCTTTATCGCCTGTTAATAATCATGAAGAGTATTACCTCGCCCTGAATAATATATCAAGATACACGCGGGAACAGATGGAAACAGGGAGTTTGGATGATTTCGAGATGAGGCGGTATAGCTTACTCGCAGATGACGGCAACGCATTATTTAATGATTTAATCCTTACTTCTCATCAATTTAGGAGTTTTGGATCTGGGGCTCAAACCCCAACCGCACAGCAAATAATCTCTTACTTTCGCGCCAGAGGGGCGTTAAAAGCCGCGGAAGCAAGCTATGGCAATGATTACCATGATCTTGCCTATCTTTATTATGTCGCGAGTTTTGGCGTCTCAACATTGGGAGCGGATAAGAATTCATTGACAATTGCCAACGCCCTGCGGAACCTTAAATTGAGGCAAATCTTCGCGCCAATAATTTTGGTTTTAGGGTTTTCTTCGATTTATTCCCTGGAAAACCTGGGGGCAATACTCCAACTGGTCGGTTTTAAAAATGCCGCAATTGTTGCGCTTGATATTTCCGATTCACCGATAAAAAAAGCGCAGGAACATTTTGGGGATTCAGTTTTTGGGTTCCCGATTGATTATGTCAAAGGAGACGCGTTGGACCTTCATTTCGCGGATGACACCTTTAACCTCGTCATGACCCATCTGTTTCTAGCCCATATTGATGATCGGCTAAAAGGGAAGGTTTTTACCGAAGCCAGGAGAGTTTTAGCGGCCGGCGGAGAATTTATTGATGAAGAAATTGTTATGCCCAAAAGATTTGACCAGGATCAATACCAATCTTTTTACGCGACTTTAGGCGATGAATTCCCGGGATCCAGCGATGATAAATACAGAGTTAGGCAACATATGTGGAGATTTGGAGGCCACTCAATATTTTATCCCTATACCGACGAAAGAGCGCTAAAGAATGATATTACTGCCAGCGGGCTTGCGGTTGATTTAAGCGATAAAGATACAAGAAGGGTTTCTGAACATGAAAAGGCGGCAACCTATCAAATTCGAGCTCGAAAGATATCCCCATAGTCCTCTTTCTATGGTAGAATTATTTCCACCATGTCAGGACATTCAAAATGGGCCACCATCAAGCACAAAAAGGCGAAAACTGACGCCCAGCGCGGTAAAGTCTTCACTAAAATAATCCGTGAGATCACCTCCGCGGCCAAGATCGGCGGCGGCGACCCGAATGGCAATCCTCGCTTAAGGTTGGCGATCGATAAGGCCAAAGAAGCCAATATGCCCAACGATAATATCAAACGGGCGATCGACAAAGGGATCGGCGGCGGCGATGTCGCCATGGAAGAGCTGCTTTACGAAGGCTATGGCCCGGGCGGTGTCGCCTTATTGATCGAACTTATGACTGATAACCGCAACCGGACAGCCGGCGATATAAGGAGCATCCTTGATAAAAATGGCGGGAACCTGGGGGCGGCTGGCTCCGTCTCCTATTTATTCAGTAAAAAAGGGATCATGGTTTTTGATAAGCAGGGGATTGATGAAGAATCTCTAACGATGGCGGCGATCGATGCCGGAGCGGAAGATATCAGCGCTGAAGGGGATGCGATTGAGGTTACAACCGTGCCGGAAAACTTTGAAGCGGTCCGCGACGCGCTGAAAAAGCAGGGCTTTGCGCCTCAAACGGCAGAAGTGACGATGGTCTCCTCGACGACAGTAAAATTGATCGGAGAAACCGCGCAACAAATGATTAGACTTGTCAGCGCTCTCGAAGATCACGACGACGTTCAGGCAGTCCACGCTAATTTCGATATCGCTGATGAAGAGATCGAGCGCCTCTCATGAAGATCGCAGCTGATCTTCATATCCACACCATCTCTTCCGGCCATGCTTATTCCACGTTAGAAGAGTATATTGCCCAGGCGAAAAAGATCGGCTTAAAGGCTATTGGGATTACCGACCATGCGTCAACTATGCCGGGCGGTCCTCACCAATATCATTTTTCAAATATGAGGATGATACCCAAAGAGATAAGAGGGATAAGGGTCTATCGGGGGGTAGAAGCGAATATAATAAATAATGGGGGGGAGATTGATTACGCTGAGGATGATTTTACCGATCTTGATATTGTCATGGCGGCCCTGCATCCTGTGCCTGGTTGTTATAGTAACCAGGGGAAGAAAATAAATACCGAAGTTTTGCTAAAAACATTGGCCAATCCTCTGGTTAATGTGCTGGCCCATCCCGGCAACCCAAAATATCCGATCAAAGTTGAAGAGACTGTGGCCGCGGCCAAAGCCAACGGTGTATTAATTGAAATAAATAACAGCTCACCCTTTAGCCGGGCCGGCAGCCGGGACAAGTGTGTGGAGTTTGCCAAAGAGGTCAAACGACAGGATTGGCAGGTTATTTTGGGCACCGACTCGCATATTTCTACTATGCTGGGTGTCTTTGAGGATGCGCTTAAGATTGTTAAAGAAGCGGGTTTAGCTGAGAAGCATGTAGTGAATACCTCTTTGGCTAAGATAGATAAATGGCTAAAACGCTAACCAAGTTCCAAAAAAAAGTCTATAATATAGTGAAGCAGATTCCCAGGGGTGAAGTTCGTACCTACGGTTGGGTGGCCAGGAAGATTGGTAAGCCCAAAGCGGCGAGAGCGGTAGGGAATGCGTTGAATAGAAATCCGTGGCCGCTGGTTGTTCCGTGCCACAGAGTCGTGGCCAAAAATGGTTTAGGCGGGTTTGCCCAGGGTGGGCAAAGGAAAAGAAAACTTTTAAGAAGCGAAGGATACAGATGCTAGCCAAAAGAATTATACCCTGTCTTGATGTAACCGAGGGGCGAGTTGTTAAGGGGACAAGGTTTGTTAATCTAAAAGATGCCGGGGATCCGGTTGAGCTGGCTGCTTATTATGACAAAGAAGGGGCGGACGAGCTGGTTTTTCTAGATATCACCGCGTCTTCGGACAAAAGATACATTATGCTTGATGTGGTCAAGCGGGTTTCGGAGAAGATCTATATCCCTTTTACGGTCGGCGGCGGGATTAATGATGTGGAGACCATGCGCAAGATCCTGGCTAATGGGGCGGATAAAGTTTCGGTTAACACCGCGGCGGTAAATAATCCCGAGCTGATAACGCAGGGAGCGGAAAAGTTTGGGAGTCAATGTATCGTTGTGGCTATAGACGCAAAAAGAAACTCTGTCCTCCGAAGCTCGAGGAGCGAAGGAGGATGGGAAGTGTACACACACGGCGGCAGAACGCCAACTGGCGTTGATGCGGTTGACTGGGCAAAGAAAGCGGAGCGGCTGGGGGCGGGAGAAATTTTATTGACCAGCATGGATTGTGATGGGACAAAAGATGGCTATGAATTAAATTTAACTAAAGCCATTGCCGACGCGGTCGGGATTCCGGTGATTGCTTCTGGCGGGGCAGGTAAGGTTGAGCATATTTATGAAGCGTTTGTGCGTGGGCAGGCCGATGCCGCGCTTTTAGCTTCTTTGCTTCACTACCGCGAGTTGACTATAAAAGACATTAAGGATTATCTCGTTGATAAAAATATTACAGTCAGAACTTGATAACTATTTGCCCAAAAAGGGCCGGCTGGCCAGGGCCATGCGCTACTCGATTTTTGCCGGGGGCAAACGCTTTCGCCCCAGGCTTTGTTTTGCTACAGCCGAGGCTTTAGGCAAAAACCCCACGAGGATTTTGCCCATTGCCTGTGCCATTGAGATGATCCACACTTTTACTTTGATCCATGATGATCTTCCCGCTATGGACAATAGTGATTATCGCAGAGGCAAATTAGCTTGCCATAAAAAATTTGATGAAGCGACTGCGGTTCTGGCCGGCGATGCTTTAAATACGTTAGCTTTTGAAATTTTAGCCAGAGAGACAGGCGATGCAAAAGTAATTGCCGAAATTAGCCGGGCTTTATTGGGAGTTGTCGATGGTCAGGTGGCCGATATTGGGTCCGCAGATAAAAAGATCAGTTTAGCTAAATTGAAATCGATCCATAGACAAAAAACCGCGGCTTTGCTCAAAGCCTGCGCGCTCTCGGTGGCTATTTATTTGAAAGCTTCGCCAAAACAATTGAAAGCCTTAACCGCTTATGCCGAACACCTTGGTCTGGCCTTCCAGGTCGCCGATGATGTACTGGACGCTACTTCAACGCGGGAAAAACTGGGCAAACCGGTTAAAGCCGATCTTAAAAAAGGGTTTCCTTATCTGATAGGCATAGAAAAATCAATAAAATTAGCTCGCCGGGAAAAGAAAAAAGCGATCCAGGCGTTAAAAATCTTTGATGAAAAAGCAACTGCTCTGGTAAGTCTCGCGGAATATGTAGTGGAGAGGAATAAATAGTATGTATAAGCCAAACAAACAGGAATTTATTAAATTAGCTAAAACAGGGAACTTAATCCCGGTTCGCAAAGAGTTGCCCGTTGGAGATGAGACGCCGGTAACCGCTTTTCGCAAGATAGAGGGCGAATATTCTTTTCTGCTGGAATCAATTGAAGGAGAAGAAAAAGTCGCGCGGTATTCATTCATTGGTACCGGCCCTAAGTCCCGGGTGCAAACCCCAAAATCGTTGCTTGATATAAGAAAAACATTGGCCAGGTACAAGCCTGTGCCTATCCCTGGTTTGCCTCGCTTCCATGGAGGGCTGGTGGGCTACGCGGCCTATGATGTAGTCAGGGAAGTAGAAAAAATCCCGCATAAAAATCCGGATAAATTAAAAGTTCCCGACATGATGTTTTTGCTGACAGATACAACTGTTGCTTTCGATCATATTAAGAAAAAAATATTAATCATTGCCAACGCCCCTGTCAGGGGTGACGCGGCCAAAGCCTATCAAAAGGCTTGTCGGCGGATTGAAGGGCTGGGAAAGAAATTAAAACAACCTGTGCCAAAGGAAAAATCAACCCCAACCAAAAAGCAAATCGGGTTTACTTCAAATTTCACTCAGGCGGAGTATGAAGCCGTGGTGGAAAAAGCTAAAGAGTATATCCGTGCCGGTGATATTATTCAGGTGGTGCCGTCGCAAAGGTTGGTGGCCGAGTGCCAGACCGACCCTTTTTGTGTTTACGCGGTGCTGCGCAAAATTAATCCTTCACCCTACATGTTTTATCTCAAGTTTGGCAAAGTCCAAATTGCCGGCTCGTCTCCCGAAGTAATGGTTCGCCTGGAAGATGGCCTGGCTACCGTCCGGCCGATAGCCGGGACTCGCCGTCGCGGGAAAGATTTGGCAGAAGATAAGGCAATGGAAAAAGAGCTGCTGGCGTCTGAAAAGGAGCGGGCAGAGCATATAATGCTGGTTGACCTGGGCCGTAATGATCTGGGTCGGGTGTGTGAATACGGCACAGTTAAAGTTACAGAAGAGATGGTAATTGAGAAGTATTCACATGTTATGCATATTGTAAGCAATGTGGCCGGGCAATTAAAAAAAGATAAAGATGCGATTGATCTCTTGCGGGCAACTTTTCCTGCCGGTACGGTTTCCGGCGCGCCCAAAGTCCGGGCCATGGAAATTATTGATGAGCTCGAAAATGTTAAACGCGGCCCTTATGCCGGTTGCGTCGGCTACTTTGGTTTTTCCGGTGAAATGGACACGGGCATTACCATCCGCACTATTGTTTTTAAAAACAAAAAAGCCTATATCCAGGCCGGTGGTGGTGTTGTGGCAGACTCTATTCCTGCCGAAGAATACAAGGAAACCGTCAATAAAGCCCGTGCCATGCTGCGGGCTATTGAAATAGCTTCATGATTAACTTCCGAATGTTAAAGCTCTCGGATCTTTGGCTTTGGGCGGCTATGAGTGTGCTGCTGTTGATAGGTTTGCTGGCAATCTTCAGTTGTACTCATTCCTTACAGGCAAAGTTTGGCGTAGATTCTCTGCTCTTTGTTAAACGGCAATTGTTGTCATTATTAGTGGGCGGTGTTGGCCTGGCGATTTTTGCCTATTTTGATTATAAACGTTTTAAAAAAGCTACGCCGTACTTTTATGTTGGAATACTGGTGTTATTGGCCTTGATCCTATTTGCCGGCGGCAACGGCAAGAGTGCTCAACGCTGGTTTCAACTTGGTTCTTTTTCTTTTCAACCGTCCGAGCTGTCTAAAATTGTTATGGTTTTGGTGTTAGCGGCATTTTTTGCAAAGCGAAAAGAATTAAAGACTTTTTATGAAAACGGCTCACTTCTGCTTCTGGTCAGCCTCCCTTTTCTGTTGATTTTTAAGCAGCCGGACCTTGGCACAGCTCTGGTCTTTTTCTTTATTTTGGTCGGTATGTTAACCGCCTCCGGCTCGTCAACAAAACTTTTGGTTTTTCTGGTTACCCCCATGGTTTCTATAATGCTCCGGCCAATGCCTTACGTCTGGATCGTCTATCTATTAGCCATTGCTTTGGCGCTTTTTTTAACCAGAGCGAGTTTTTGGGATTGGTTGTTTGTTTTAGGGATCAATCTCGCAGTCGGCGTGGCCATGCCGTTTATTTGGGGGATGCTCAAGGCGTATCAGCGGCAGCGTGTCTTAGTTTTTCTTAATCCGGGGTTGGATCCGTATGGGGCGGGCTATCATAGTTTGCAATCTAAAATCGCGATTGGCAGCGGCGGATTGTTTGGTAAAGGTTTTCTGCGCGGCACGCAAACCCAGCTGCAATTTATTCCGGAGCAACACTCTGATTTTATTTTCTCTGTAATTGGAGAGGAGTTCGGGTTTATAGGCGCTTCACTTGTTTTGGCGTTATTCGCGATAATAGTCTGGCGAGCGGTGGTGATCGCGGGTGAAGCGGACACTCCGTTTGGCTCGTTGTTAGCTTACGGCGTCGCGTCTATGACCGCTTTCCATGTTATTGCCAATATCGGGATGACCCTGGGGTTACTTCCGGTAGTCGGCATGCCGCTGCCGTTTGTCAGCTACGGGGGATCTTCTCTCTTGATGAATATGATTTCTATGGGGCTACTGCAGAGTATTTCTATGAGAAGGCATAAGCTGATTTTTTAGAGCGTAAACTCCGCTTCAACCTCTCCAATAGCCTCAAAGGTTTCGTTGACCACAGAAACTATAACTTTTCTGGCTTTAACCCATTCCCCCTCTTTTTTCATAAAAACATTGCCGGTTAACGTTAAGGTCTCTTCACTGTCATCGTAAATCGCGCGATCAGATTTGGCTGCGCGGTCTTTTTGGGTAACAAAAACATTGCCGGATGCGTCTACCTTGCCATCCTGGGTGGAAAAAACAATTTCGTCCGAAGTTAAAACAGTTTGTTGCGTTAAGATTTGTTTGGCTTCGATATTCTTGAGTTTTTTTACCGTTGTTTCCTTTAAGATCGCCTGGGCTTTTCCAAAAACAGTTTTGCTCGACCCTTTCAGGGTGAGTGCTTTGTTCTTTTGTGAGTAAGTGCCTTCATTGGCCACGGCTATTTTTTTGCCTTGAACCACCTCGAGGCTCCCCTGCAAGGTCATAAGTTTTGTAATGTCAGTAAAAAACGAAGCGCGGCTGGCCTTGACCCTTGTTTTTATCCGGCCTTCCGCGACATTTAAATCAACATTGCCGTTCGCGTCCATTTTTTCCTCGTTGCTAAAATAGCGTATCTGGTCTGCCTTGAGGACGCCGTCTTTCCTTTGTAGCCGGATATTATCGGAAATGTCGGCGATATCTTTGCTATGGTCAATATTTATCTTGTCGGCATAAATAGAACTGTCTTTTTTGTGTAATTCAACATGCCCGGCCATTTCTGAGCGATCGTCATTGGGAATGTGTTTTAGGCAATCAGCTTTAAACCTGTTCCATTCACCGGGATCGCTGCATTTTGAAATTTTTCCCAGGTTGATGGAGGCCTTAAGCTCGGTCGCGCCCTGGTTTTGTCCTTCGGGAAAGCCAAAAACTTCTACAATATCAGTGCTGCGATAGGCTTTGGCGTAGGGTGCGGTAAGCTCTGTAACCACAACTTCTCCGGCGCGGTAAATTTTCCCCTTGCTTACGTGGTTTAGGAAAGTAATTTCCCTGTTTTTGTTTGACCAGCCTTCTGCCGCAAAGAATTCCCAGAGTCGCTTGCCTTCTTTTTTGCCGCTAATGCGGGTATTTTTGAATTCAGCGATTTTGGCTGTTTTTTCTTCAGTGAAATATTCCGACCCTTTTGGAGAGATTAACCAATAAGCAAAGCCCAAAACAATTAATGAAAAAATAGTGGCAAGATAAACAACTTTCCAGGATATATTTTCATCCATGGCGGCATTATAGCACGGTTGTGGAGATCGGCAAATAATGTTATAATCTTCTTTTGTTTTATAAAGAACTGAGGCGTTTAGCCTCAGGTTCCTAAATTTAAGGAGGAGTTTAAAATGGCAATCAAGGTTGGGATAAACGGGTTCGGCAGAATCGGCAGACAGGTTTTGAGCGCAATGGCGGACAAAGGGGTGTTGGGGCAAGAAATTGAGGTTGTGGCGGTGGTTGATGTCTCTACCGACGCCAAATATTTTGCTTATCAAATGAAATACGATTCAGTCCACGGCAGGTTCAATGGTACGGTTAAAGCCGCGGCTGATGATGTGCTGGAAGTTAACGGCAACAAGATCAAATGTATTATGGCGACTAAAGAGCCGGCTCAATTGCCGTGGAAAGCTCTAGGAGTTGAGTATGTGATTGAGTCAACCGGCTTATTTACAGACGCCGAAAAAGCTCAAGGCCATATCACGGCCGGCGCCAAAAAGGTCATTGTCTCCGCTCCCGGCAAAGGCGGTGTCAAGACCATTGTCATGGGTGTTAATGACAATGAATATAATTCCGCCGAACATCATATTGTTTCCAATGCTTCTTGCACTACCAATTGTTTGGCTCCTGTTGTCCAGGTGATCCTCAAAGAAGGGTTTGGCATTGAAACCGGTTTAATGACCACAATTCATGCTATGACCGCTACCCAGAAAACCGTTGACGGCCCGTCAAAAAAAGACTGGCGCGGCGGCCGGGCAGCTTCGATCAATATTATCCCGTCAACCACTGGCGCGGCTAAAGCTGTTGGCGAAGTTTTGCCAGTGACCAAAGGCAAGCTGACCGGGATGGCTTTTCGTGTCCCAATCGCGGATGTTTCTGTTGTTGACCTGACTTTCCGCACAGAAAAAGATACTTCTATCGAAGAGATAGACGCCAGGTTGAAGGCTGCGGCAAAAACCTATCTAAAGGGCATTTTGGGCGTAACTGACGAAGAAGTTGTCTCAACTGACTTTATCCACGACAACCGCTCTTCTATTTATGATTCTCTGGCAACCTTGCAGAATAATCTTAAAGGGGAGAAGCGGTTTTTTAAAATTGTTTCCTGGTATGACAATGAGTGGGGTTATTCATGCCGCGTGGTTGATCTGTTAAAGTTGATCGCCGGTATATAAGAAGTAATTTCTTATGCCTAAGAAAACGGTTGCGGATATCTCTGACAAGGAACTTAGCGGTAAGCGGATTTTTGTCCGCTGTGACTTTAACGTCCCTTTGGATGATAAACAGAAGATAACCTCTGATAAGAGAATCCAAGCCGCGCTCCCTACCATTAAATATCTTATTGATAAAGGTGCCAAGCTGATTTTAGCCTCGCATTTAGGCCGACCCAAAGGGCAGGTAAAACCGGAGTTTAGTCTGGCTCCTGTTCAGAAAAGATTATCCGAACTTTTAGGCAAAACAATTGCTATGACCCTTGACTGTGTAGGGGAAGAAGTGAAAAAAGCGGTAGCCGGGTTAAAAGATGGTGATGTTTTGCTGCTGGAAAATCTCCGTTTTCACAAAGAAGAAGAGAAGAATGATCCTGCGTTTGCCAAAGAATTAGCTTCACTCGCGGATATTTATGTCTCAGACGCGTTTGGCACGGTCCACCGCGCTCACGCTTCAACAGAGGGGATTGCCCATTACTTGCCGGCTTATGCCGGGTTTTTGATTGAAAAAGAGCTAAAGTTTTTGGGCGGCGCTTTAATTGAGCCCAAGCGGCCGTTTGTCGCGATTATTGGCGGGGCTAAAATTTCGGGCAAGCTGGAAGTCCTAAAAAGCCTGCTGAGCAAAGTTGATAAGCTGATTGTTGGCGGCGGCATGGCATATACATTCCTTAAAGCTAGAAACGTAGAGGTGGGCACGTCATTGGTTGAAGAAGAGTTGATTCAAGATGCCAAAGAAATACTAAAGGCCGCACTTGATAAAGATATTCCACTGTTATTGCCGACTGATCATGTTGTAGCTGATAAATTTACCGCAGATGCCAATATTCAGGTTGTTCCGCGCGCCACTATTTCCAAAGGTTGGCTGGGAGTAGATATCGGGCCGGAAACCATTTTAAAGTTTAGCGAAGCGATCAGAGACGCAAAAACAATTATCTGGAATGGTCCCATGGGTGTTTTTGAAATGGATAATTTTGCTAAAGGAACTATCGCAATTGCCCAAGCCGTGGCTGACGCTACTGCCAGAGGCGCTGTTTCAATTATTGGCGGCGGAGATTCCGCTTCGGCGGTGAAAAAAGCTGGCTTAGCAGATAAAATGTCTCATATTTCTACCGGGGGCGGAGCTTCTTTGGAGTTTATGGAAGGCAAAGTCCTTCCGGGCATCGCAGTCTTACAAGATAAATAGGCGCGGGGCGGTAGTTCAGTTGGGAGAACGCAGCGTTCGCAACGCTGAGGTCAGGGGTTCAACTCCCCTCCGCTCCACAAGGAAGGTTAGTAATGAAAAAAACCGAACAGACTCTGGTTGTTATTAAGCCCGATGGGATCAAAAAGTCTTTAACCGGGAATATTCTAACCAGGTTATCAGAAACAAAACTCCGTATTTTAGGCGCAAAAGTTATACATGTTTCCAGGGAATTGGCAGAAAAACACTATGCTCATCTGAAAGATAAGCCGTTTTTTGATGATGTGGTAAAGTATATTTGCGGAGAACACCACGGTTCGCAGTATAGCCGGGTCATGGCTCTGGTTTACGATGGTGAAAATGCCATTGAAAAAGTCAGAAAACTGGCCGGCACAACAAATCCGGAAGAAGCGGATCCTACAAGTATTCGCGGCCAATACGGCCGTTTGACGACTAAAGGTTTATTTGAAAATGTGGTGCATTGTTCAGCTAACGCAATAGAGGCTGAAAATGAGATCAAACTCTGGTTTGTTCCTGATGAAATTGTCGATGAAATTTTCCCGACCAGGTGTGTGGAAGAAAGCCTAAAAAGGCGTGTTTGGTCGTAACAAGCTTTTTGCCGTCATATCTTTCGGCTTCTTAAGCCCCAGCAGAGCCAAAACGGTTACCCCGACATCCGGCACAATGCCTTTAGCTTTTAGTGCAACTTGTTTTTTACCAAGCGCCCAGAGCGGGACGGGGTTTAGTGAATGTTGAGTGCTGACTTTGTGGTTTAGTTCCATCTCATCGGCATTCCCATGATCAGAAGTTATAATGAATATGCCGTCTTTGGCTGTCCAGGCCGGAACGAGTTTGGCCAGGCATTTTGCAAGATGGCCAATGGCCGCGGTTGCCGCTTGCAAATTACCGGTATGCCCGACCATATCTCCATTTTGAAAATTATGCACGATCAGAGAATATTTGTCCGATTCAATTGCTTTAAGCGCGTACTCGGTTTCGAGATAAGCGGTCATCTCTGGCGCCAGATCATAACGCTTGCCGCCTTCAGTTCTTTTTTTTAATTTTAAATCCCGGGCTAAATGACGATCCTCATTAGGGAAGGGTTCGGTGTGCCGGCCGGAGAACCAGCCGGTGACATGGGCGAATTTTTCTGGTCCCGCCAAACGAAGCTGCTTTAAGCCGGCTTGTGACACAATTTCCCCAACAGTGTGGGAGATGGGTTTTTCAGGAAAAGCGGTTAAAGCGTTTAAACCAGGATAATATTCTGTCATGGCGATAAAAACCAAACCTTTTAGCTTATTCTGCAAGGCTTGAATCGATTGGTAAGTCTTATCGTCAATTAGATTGGCCCCCTTTTTGTAATTAAAGAATTTTAAATCTTGTTCGCAAAAAGCGGTTGTTAATTGAATTGTTCTGTCTTGTCTAAAGTTAAAATATATCGCGGAATCTTTGGCCGACATCCCCTGGTAATCCCCGACAATTGTCGGACGGATAAATTCATCCGTTTGTCCGCGCTTGTAAGATTCTTCAATCGCTTCTCTGGCAGAGCCGGCCATAAACTCTCCTTGTCCATTAACTAATGTCCGCATAGCCAATAATGTTTTGTCCCAGGCCGTGTCGCGGTCCATCGCGATCTCACGCCCGATCACGGTAGTAATCTTAACCCCGGCCCCCAGCCCTAAATTTTCAAGCCTATCTTCCAGCATCTTCAGATAAACTTCACCGGCAGCTTTTGGGTTTGAATCTCGGCCGTCAGTTAATAAATGTATGGCCACATTTTTTAAACCGGCTTGTTTGATCAGCTTAAGGAGGGCAAACAGATGAGCAATGCTGGCGTGGACTGTGCCGCCGTGGCCTTGCAGCAGGCCAATGAGATGAAGGGTGGAGTTGTTCTGCCGGCAATTTTTAACCGCGCTAACCAGCGCTTCGTTCTTAAAAAATGATTTGTCTTTGATTGCTACATTGATTCTTTCGATTGACTGATAAACGATCCGGCCAGCGCCCATATTCAGGTGATTAACTTCGGAGTTGCCCATGGTTCCTTCGGGCAGCCCAACAGCCAGGCCGGAACATTCTAATTGAGCATAGGGCTTATTGGCAAAAAGGTTTGCTATGAATGGGGCTGTCCCTTGTTTGATGGCCCGATAGATGGCGTTGTTGGCATTGTCTTCTCCCAGAGCAAAACCATCTAAGATACACAGGTAGACTGGTGTATGTTTCATGTTCTTTTTATTCTACTATATAATATAGTGTTTGACAAAGGGAAGGCTCTGGTTTAAAATAACACGCAAATGAGAGGGTTATTATTATTACTGCAGATTATTTCGGCGGTAGCTTTAATTATTTCGGTTCTATTGCATACGGCAAAGGGAGAGGGGTTGGGCGGCATTGGTGGTTCGGCCAAAATTTTTGGCACGCCCAAGGGTATGGAAAAGGGGCTCGATCGCGTTACCTGGGGGTGCGCTATTACTTTTCTGTCTGTGTCTATTCTCCTGGCAATCTTGAAAA
This sequence comes from candidate division WOR-1 bacterium RIFCSPLOWO2_02_FULL_46_20, assembly GCA_001771365.1. Classification (GTDB taxonomy): domain Bacteria; phylum Margulisbacteria; class WOR-1; order O2-12-FULL-45-9; family O2-12-FULL-45-9; genus O2-12-FULL-45-9-A. The sequence goes on from METP01000057.1 coordinate 13,982, forward strand.
TTTGATTAGGAGGTAAAGTAATGACCGTGCAGGGCTTAGTCGCTTCTCTCAATCAGGTTTTCTTTAGTGTTTATCCGCTGGTATCCAATCTTATTTTAGCTTTGTTATTGCTTTTGACCGGTATTCTAATCGCTAAGGGGCTGGGCAGCCTAACCACGGTGGCTTTTAAGACAGTTGGCCTGGATAACGCGGCCGAAAAAACCGGCCTGGTGGAGATTTTACAAAAAGGCAATATAAAGAGTAATGTCTCACAATTGCTGGGTGAGCTGGTTTATTGGTTTATTGTTTTTGTGGTGGTAATCGGCGTGGCCGGTATCTTTGGTCTGGCAGTTGATTCGGTGCTCAATTCTATTTTTACTTATATGGGGATCGTATTTCTAGCTGCCTTGATTTTAGGGGTGGGCTTGTTTTTGGCCAGCTTAATCTCCGGGATTGTCCGGGTTATTATGAGCAACCTGGGGCTTGAAGGGGCCAAAACCGCTTCCCGCATTATCTATTATATTGTTATTATTTTCACTTTCCTGGCAGCCTTGGGTGAATTAGGTTTCTCGCCTGATTGGACACCTCAGATCGGAGTGATCCTGGGTATGCCGGCCCTGGCCGCGGCCATTGCCTTTGGTCTGGGCTGCAAAGACATGGCGGCAGACTTTCTTTATAATTTGTTTAAAGGGAAATAGAGTTTTTAGTACCTGGTAACGCTAGAAAAGAAAGGAGGTGAAATAAATTGAAAAAAATTATTTTGTTGGCTTTCGCGGTAATGTTGGCCACTACTCCAGTTCTGGCTGGGATAAACATTGGGTCTTCTATAGGATTCGCCACATTGAATTTAGGTCTTAATGACAATATAACCGTGATTCTTGGTGCAAACTATATCTCAACTGCTGGAGTATCAATGACCGGTCTGTTGGGGAAAGTGAACTATAACCTGGCTAAAGCAGGTGAGGTTCAGCCAAACGTTGGGTTGTATTATACCACCAACGGAGCAGCAGCAGCGACAACCACTATTGGGTTGACTTGGGGTGTCTTGACTCCTTTAACCTCCAGTCTATCAATTGGCGCCGACTTTGTTTTGGCCAGTTCTACTTCAGCAGCTGGTGTTAGCACTACGAGCATTCTGCCAGCTGTTGCCGTCGCCGCTACCTATAGTCTCTAGGAATTAAACGGATCTGTTTAATAGGAAGTTCCTCATTTGGCGCAAGCTAGATGAGGGGCTTCTTTTATGCTAAAATAGACTGATGATTGGCCAAATGTTGCTTTTTTGCGCGGCGGCGTTATTTTCGTTTTTGTTAACTTTCCCCGTAATTTGGGTTTTGAAATTACTGCACCTCAACCAGTCTATCCGCCAGGAAGGCCCGCCAAACCATCAGATTAAAACCGGGACTCTAACCATGGGTGGTATTGGTTTTATCTTAACTATAATTATTTTTACCATTATATTTATTAGCTTTGAGTTTAACTTGAGATATTTGGCTTTAATCCTGCTGGTGCTTGGCTTTGCCGGCATTGGCCTAACAGATGATCTTATGAAAGTTTTTAGACATCAAAATCAGGGGCTGACATTTTGGCAGAAGATTATTGTCCAAACTATTTTTGCCGCGATATTCTCTGCGTTTTTGGTAATGCAAGGCCATTATTTAATAAATCCTGCGCTTTATGTCCTACTGTCTACGTTCTTAATTGTTGGTACGGCTAACGCTACCAATCTTACGGATGGTTTAAATGGGCTTCTGGCAGGCACAGCCACGATTGCCTTTATTGTCTTTGCTTTGGTGGCGGAAAAACTTGCTTTGTCGGACGCGGTGACATTTTGTGTCCTGTCCGCCGGAGCAATAGCGGTTTTTTTGTATTTTAATTTCCCGGAAGCCAAAGTCTTTATGGGTGATATTGGCTCTTTAGCCATAGGCGCGGCTTTAGCCGGGATTGCCATTATTATGCATAAAGAGTTATTGTTGGCTGTTATCGGTGGAGTCTTTCTAGTTGAAGCGCTATCCGTAATTATGCAGGTGGCCGGTTATAAGCTTTGGCGACGACGCGTCTTTAAAATGGCCCCCATACATCATCATTTTGAGCTAATGGGTTTTTCTGAATTCAGTATAGTTATTGGGTTTTGGGTAGTGGGGATTATTTTAGGTATAGCAGGAGTGTTAATCGGATGAGAGGGATAAGGGTTTTAGTCCTCGGCTTTGCCAGAAGCGGCATAGCGGCGGCGAAAAAACTGGTTTCACTTGGAGCAAAAGTTATATTGAGTGAGGTTAAGCCCGAGTCAAAAGTTGATTCGGCGATGGTTAAAGAACTACGAACGTTGGGAGTTGATCTGGAATTTGGAGGCCACACCTTTTCGCCTGTTGATCTAATTGTGGTTAGCCCGGAGATCCATTTGGATATCCCTGTTCTTGAGCGGGCCAGACGAAAGAATATCCCAATTATTTCAGAGATTGAACTGGCTTATCGTTTGCTTAAAAAGCCGATTATCGCGGTGACCGGAACAAACGGAAAAACAACGACCACGACGCTGATCGGTGAATTGTTAAAAGCCGGCGGCAAAAAAGTTGCGGTAGCTGGCAATATTGGCAACCCCATGGTCGAAGTTGACGATGCCAATCTTGATTATATTGTGGCCGAAATCAGCAGCTATCAGCTTGAAACTACGGTTGATTTTAAACCCTGGATCAGCGTTATTCTCAACATCCAGCCGGACCATCTTGAACGCCATAAGTCTATGGCGGAATATATTAAACAAAAAGCGAAAATCTTTGCCAACCAGTCGGCTGATGATTACCTGGTGTATAATCTGGACGAGCCTCAAGTCGCGGCCACGGTTAAATCCGCCAAAGCCAAGCTTGTTGCTTTCACAAAAAACCGGGCTGAAATCATTGCCTTGCGGCCGGCAGAAATTAAAATTCCCGGCAGGCATAATCTGGAAAATGCTTTAGCCGCGGCCCAGGCCGCCTATCTCTGTGGAGTTGATAAAAATACGGTGGCGGATGGTTTAAAAACTTTTCCGGGTGTGGAACATCGCATTGAGTTTGTCGCCAAGATCAAGGAAGTTGAATATTATAACGATTCCAAGGCTACAAATCCCGATTCAACCCTGGTTGCTTTGGAAACTTTCGCGGGCAGAGGGATTGTGCTTATCCTGGGGGGCAAAGATAAAGGGGTGCCTTTGGCTGTTTTGGCGAAGCATGTTAAAGCCGGAGTTAAAGAAGTAGTGTTGTTGGGTGAAGCCACTCAAAGATTTAAAAAAGAGT